>JAGGWA010000025.1 GCA_021157745.1 Thermoplasmata archaeon | reverse complement strand
ATAAATTTTATCTATCTGGTCCAGACCCATATTATAACATGCGCCTTCTTCAGATAACTCTGAAGACAGGGCATTTCCCTTTTATAGGAGGTGTTCATGGAGATAAGGATCCATTGTTAAATTATCCATTGCACGGAAGCGGAGGCAGGCCGCCTCTTTTCACCATGCTCACCATAGGTGTTGGAAAATTTTTCTCTTTGTTCATGGATGAAACAGATGCCATGGGATATGCCATGCAATTCATCCCTGCCCTATATGGGGCTTTGCTTGTTGTGCCAGTATATTTCATAGCAAGAACTCTTTTCAACAGAAAGATTGCGATCATGGCTGCATGGATTGTTCCTCTCATTCCAATTCATCTCAGCTCCGGCCACGGCTCAGCCTTCAGCCTTTATGATACTGATTCCGCCATATTATTGACTATTACCACAACTTTAATGTTTCTCATCATGGCTATGAAGGAGAAAGATGTGGTAAGATCCACAATATTTGCTGCGATGGCTGGCGTCATGGCGGCTGGGCTGGCGATGATATGGGTCGCTGGGCAATACATATTTGTTTTAATAGCAGCATATGCGATTGTTCAGATGATTGTTGATATTTTTGCAAATAAAATAGATGTGCATATTGTTAGAGTTACATTGACTACTCTTGTGGTTGCCTATATAATTGCTTTTCCAATCTTATATGTGAAACGTGGTCTGGCTCTCACGACTTACTTATTCTCTCCAATAGCTGTTGCAATATTTGGCGCAATTTATCTCTGGATTGGAAAAAAGAATATACCATGGATACTTTCCCTGCCATCCATATTTATTGTTGGCGGCGCTTCTCTAACATTCCTTTATTTAATAAGAAACACCACAAACCAATTTCTCAGGCCGCTGGCAGCGCTATCAAATGTGATATTTAAGGGAGTTTATGCCAAAAAGGTTTCACTTACGATTGCAGAAGCTTCTTCATTTGGATTCAGCAGAACTGTAATGTCTTTTGGCCCCGTTTTATACTGGCTTGGATGGATTGGATTCTTCTATTTACTTTACATTTACTACAAGAAAAAATGGAAAAGAGAGTACATGGTGCTGATTTTATGGTTCGCTGTCGAATCATGGCTTGTTCACAAAGCAGGAAGGTTCTTAAATGATCTCGTTCCATCCATGGCAATATTGAGTGCTGCTGCCATCTGGTTTATAATAGAGAAGAGTAAATTTGCAGAAATGATGAAAAATTTGAAGGGACTCGGTGGAGGATGGTATGGGATCAAAAAAGCTGTTAAATTGCGCCATGTGTTCAGTGTTATATTCATTTCATTCTTTGTGATATTTCCAAATGGGTGGCTCTCGCTCGATGCTGCCCTTCCCTCAAAAATAAAGGAAGAATTCCATTCAGATAAACTCGGAGCCTTTGGACTCGGTTTACATACAGAACAATACTGGACAGATGCATTTTCATGGTTACGGCATCAAACAGAAAATTATAGCATCGAGGAAAAACCAGGCTTCATATCATGGTGGGACTACGGCTTCTATTGTGTCGCTGTGGCAAAGACGCCGACAGTCGCTGACAACTTCCAGGAGGGCATACCGCCAGCAGCGAACTTCCATACTTCTTTGAGCGAGAATGAAGCTGTGAGCGTAATGATAGTTCGCCTTGCAGAAGGAGATATGAACAAGCATGGTGGGAGGATAAGTGATGAGCTAAAGGAAGTTTTTGAGGGATATCTTGGAGAAGAAAATGCAACATTGCTTGTAAACATAATAGAAGATCCTGAAAAATATGCTCCTTCATATGGAGAAGTTATAAGCAAGGAATATGATGGGAAGAAATATCATGTTAGGGCAGACAATGCTCGCTACCATGATGCTGTAGATATTTTAACAAAACTTGATGATGAAAATTTAACGATGCTTTATCGCGATGTTCAAAATGCCACGGGATACAGCATTCGTTATTATGGTGTTGAAGGCTACGATGTAAACATATTCAATGTTTTTGACTTTCTTGCTGACAAGGGCTCATTTGGGTATGAAACTACAGAAGATAAATTCTTTAAGTTATGGTATATCGCAAACAAGACCCTTCAGAAGCTTACACCTGATGAGGTGAAAAACATAACTGAAAGCATGACGAGAGAAAATATGGAAAGGATATATGGCCGCTTCATACCATATACAGAGAGAAAAGATGCCTTCTATGATAGCATGGTTTACCATGTTTATCTTGGCAATATTCCAAAAAGCATTTTTGAAAACTATTCCTATTATCAAACATTATTCTTCTGGTATTATCCCTCAAAAATCCCACAAAACATATACAATCAATATTCTCAATATTCTCAGTATCTTCTGATTAGCATGTCTCCTACAGCAGGCATGAAGCATTTTTATGCACAATATATCTCCCCAGTCACAGATGAAAAACCATACAGGTATTATCCACGTCCTGGAAGACTTTGTACAGGATTGCCTGCTGTGGTCATTGCAAAATATTATGAAGGCGCCGTCGTAAAAGGAAAAATTGTGAGCAACGGCGAACCATTCGAAGGCGTTGTTGTTGATGTGCAGCAAAACATAAGCATATATGGCATAAATAAATCAATAGTTCATGATAGCACCATTACCGCAAGCGATGGAAGCTTCTCAGTCATTGTTCCAGCCGGTGATGTTACACTTTATATTCACAAGGGATCAGGAAGCAAAGCCATCGAGTTGAAAAAGATACATTTGAATATAAGCGAGGAGCAGGCTACGAGAGTAGCAAACTGGAAGATAGATATTGGAACAATAGACATTCCAAAAGGAAATGTGAAGGGTATAGTTTTCTGGGACAAAGATGGAGATGGAACATATAATGCGAGCATTGACAAGAAGATAGATGCAACTGTTACCATAGATGGAAAGAGAATAACAACGCACAATGGAAAGTATGAAGTGAAGAATCTGTTACCATCTTCGTATCCAATAGATGCTGAAAAGAAAGGATATACTGCAGAGAATGCTGGAAATGTTAGTGTAAAGCCAAATGAAACCATATGGTATAACATTTCCATGGTTCCAATGAAAGCAGAGGTTAGCGGAAAAGTCTGGTATGATGCCAACGGAAATGGAGTAAAGGATGAAAATGAGAGCGTAGCCAATACACCAATAAAATTCAATGTTATAAGCGCTCCAGATAAAAATGCTGCAAATGAAACAATATACACTAATTCAACTGGCCATTATACAATTTCATTATCTCCTGCGAAATATAGCGTAGAAGTGAGTTACACTGTAAGAAAAGGAAATGAAAGCATAACATATTCATACCATGGAACACTGAATCTGAAGATAGGAGAAACAAGGAGAACATTCGATATAAAATTGAGGAGAGAATAATTATCTTGCAACGATTGTAACAATATCTCCATCCTTAAGCTCATGATTCAAGCCAACACGCTGCCCTGGAAAATCTGCGGATGGTCCGTATATGACAGCATATCTAAAATTCTCCAAAAGCTCTCTATGCAATTTTAAACAAACATCTCTGATTTTAGCTCCTTTTCTCAAAACCATTGGCTCTTCTTCCACTTTTTTTCCTTCTGGCTTTAAATAAATCCTTATTAAACCAAGTTTTTCAACAATTTTTTTCTTTAACTCTTCTATTCCCTTCCCTGTTTTAGCAGAAACATAAACCACATTTTCCATTTTTTCAGGGTTTCCAGCATCTATTTTGTTCACAACAACTAAAGAAGGAATATAGACGCGATTGCCAATTAAAGCATCTATGATTTGCTCCTCGTTCACATCTTCTCTTATGAAAATATCTGCATTGCTCAAGTATTCCATAACAATGCCTCTAACAGTTTCCTCATTCAGCCTTCCTTTAACCATCTCTATGTTTATTCCCCCTCTATCCTTCTTTTTTATGATTATATTTGGCGGCTTGGCATCAAGGCGCAATCCAGCCATATGCAATTCCTTCTTGATTCGCTGAATCTCGTCTATCGTAAAAACATCAACAACAATAAGAATCAAATCAACCACGCGAGCCATCGATATTATTTCCCGCCCGCGCCCGCGCCCCATGGAGGCGCCATATATTATGCCTGGCAAATCGAGCAGCTGGATTTTGCAACCCTCATATTCCATCATTCCTGGTATGACACGGGTTGTTGTAAAGTTATAGTCGCCAACAGGGCTTTCTGCATTTGTGAGGCGGTTGAGTAAAGTTGATTTTCCAACGCTTGGGGGACCAATCATGGCAACGCTTGCATCTCCTGCCTTTTTTATTGCAAATCCATATGATTTTTTGCTGCCTGTCTTTTTCAGCTCCTCTCTCAGCCTCGCAAGTTTAGCCTTCAGCTTTCCAATGTGATATTCCGTAGCTTTGTTATATTGTGTGTTTCTGATCTCTTCTTCTATTCTCTTTATTTCCTCCTCTATGGACACATTCCTTATATGCTTACCCCAATAAAATAATTACTCATAGCTCACTTCTCTAAGCTCTGCATATAATGTGCTGTTGCTGAAAGAAGCCTCCGCTTTAACTATATTCGCAATTTCTGGAGCATAGTAAAGTGTGAGGAAATCATAGTATGATATTTTATATGCTTCGAAGCTTCCTGCCTCAACATTTACTGTTTCCTTCTTTTCACAATTTCCCTCTATTGAACCGAGATAAAGCTTATACTCTATTGGATATTTTATCAATCCGAATAGGGCTGATGCCTCGCCTTCTAAATCAATATTGCATATCTCGCTGTTCCATGCTTTTCCTTCTTCCAGTGGAAAGTCAATTATATGGAGTGTTGGATTAAAATTGATTTCAATATTAGCTTTTATCGGGAGCGGAACTGGAAGAGGAAATGTTTCAAATTTTACCATAGCTATTCCTTTTACATTCAAAACAGCTTTTTCAAAACCGAAATCATCATCCATATTTATGTTGCCATCGATGGTAACGAAGAAAAGATTTCCAGTAAACTGGAAAGGAGGTTGTGAATTTACATCAAAGCTTCCTCTGATCCTTCCTTTTACTTCAAGCTTCCCTCCATTCATTTTTATATTCAGTTTTTCTATATTTGCATCTATAGAAGCAGAAAATCCATCTGCTATGTTTACCTCTATGTTCTTAACATCATATATCCATTCATCTCCTTCTTTCCATGCATCAATAAATGCTGCCGTTTTTCCAATTCCAATTTTTCCATCTTCATCTTTTACCTGCAGTATTACATTATAAATTCCTCTTTTATTGTATGAATGCTTTATCTTGCTTCCATTTGCGGAGCTTCCATCTCCAAATTGCCAGTTCCATTCTACTATTTTTCCATCATCATTGCTTTTGCTTCCATCAAAGATTATCTCCTGCCCAACACTTCCAAAATATGGTCCTCCTGCATCGGCGGCGGGAGGCCAGTTGTAGGCGTTGCTATCATAATCAACCCATGTTATTTCATAGGAGTCAATGTTAAGGCTACCATATTCTATATTGAAAAAGCCATTGTATCCCCAGTATTTTCCCCAGCTATTCTTGCATATCCAATAGCCACCATGAGGTATGCTGTTATCATCTTTCCATCCCAAGATTACAATGCAATGATTTATGCCTCTCCCCCTCTTATATGGATAATAATCTGTTGAATTGTGATGATACAAACCCCATTTTGCAAAGTCTTGGGTGGCATCCATAAAGCTTACCACAGGCCCATCTTCCATAATCTGCGTTTTTATTCTCTGCCTATCCTTATTTGAGCCATCTGGTATCCAGTATCCATAATCTTTTATTGGAACAAGTTTTTCCTCCCAGTTGCTGCATTTATGGCTGCATGGAATCCAGTCTTTTCCTTCATACGGGAAGCAATCTTCAGTCACGATTCCATTATGATAATTTCCTTCTGGAGAGGTTGATTTTATGTAATAATATGCAAGATATGGGCTTCCTCCTTTGCAGCCCCCAGCATTTGGCAGACACGACATAATGTATTGCTCTGACAAATCAGGATTAAGAGTTGCCATCCCTTCTCTAATTTTTATTATTGATTCTAATGCTCCTACAGCAGCGAAGTCCCAGCAGGAGCCGCAGTTACCTTGACTTTTTACAGGCGTCACCCATCCGCCATCGAGCCAGCTAAAATAACGTGGTAGAGATGCCATAGCATGAGGTTTTTCAACTTCCTTCCTATAATAGCTTAAAACATTTTGCATCACTCCAAATCCTAAATCATCATCAATCTTTTTTGAAGAAGTCGCCATGAAGGGGTTGGCAGCTATAACAAAAGCAGCAATAATAACAAAAGCTTTTTTAATTTGTTGAGTCATAATGAAAAAAACAAAAAAATTTTTAAAAATTTTTGTCTCGCCGTGGCTTTGCATGAAAAGAAGCTCCTTTTCATTTCAAGCTTTTGCCAGCAAATCTTTCCCACTCGCTTATCAAGCATCCACAATATTTCTGGCTGTACAGGCTATATATCTTTGCTATTTCTTTCCCCTGCTGATACCCAATGCGAAAATCTTCATAATAAAAAGGAACT
>JAGGWA010000171.1 GCA_021157745.1 Thermoplasmata archaeon | reverse complement strand
TTTTTTAATGAATACAATGCTCATAACAACAAAAGAAAGAATTAATGCAAGCACAATTGATTCAATCTGGCTTTCCTGAAAGGCATTCATTACAACATAAGCTGTTAGTGTCGATCCAGTTATGATATGCTTCTCATCTATTCTAATGCCTTTCTTGACCTTTTCATAAAGTTTCTTGACTTCCTTTCTTTCACCTTTCGTACTAACATGTATCCTTATGAGTGTGCCATCATAGCCTGCATTCTTATGCAGTACATGTTTTCCTCCATGTTTGTAAATCCAGTCATACAATTCCTTTATTTCTTCATATGTGGCATTTTTCTTGGGCAAATCATTTTTCATGACTTTGCCATACATCTTCGAGAAGCTTTCATTATAATTTAAATCGAATATTGAATCGTTGGTTGCATAATCATGCATCACAGAGAGTATGCTTTCTATTTTTACAATATGGTTATCAGAAATATTATCCACGCTGCTTTTTATCTCATGCAATAGATGGGCAGATGTGACGTTTCCTTTAATCAAAACATCAATTTCTCCTGTGGAAAAATTGAAATTGGAAATGAAATATCTCGCCTCTCTGGAAATTTTCAGATTTTTGGGGAGAAAATCTTTTATGTCATATTCATAGGTTAAATTCAATGAGGAGATGAAAAGAAAGGCTGTAACCAAAAACACTGCAGAAATGAAAGCAATTCTATGTTTTTTCGCCTTTTTTATTATCGCTGCAATATTCAAAAATTTTGTTTTTCCAATCTTTTCAAAATTTTTCAATTCATCCAAGGCCGGAACCAAAAGAATTGTTATTGAAAAGCACGAGAATATTCCGAAAGATGCAAGGATGCCAAATTGCTGAAGCAGAGAAATGGATGAAACAGCGTTGGAAAGAAAGCCGATTGCAGTTGTTATGGTGGAAAGTAGCAGGGCTGAGAAAACAATCTTCTCATTTTCTCCTTCCTTTATTCTCAAAATCATGTGTATGGAGTAATCTATTCCTATTCCAACAAGCAATACAGGGATGGAGGCAGATATTGGATTTAGAGAAAAATGCGTTAAGGAAGCAAAGCCATAAACCCACAAAATTGAAAGGAACAGGATGATTAAACTCAAAGCAACTTCCCACAGATTTTTAAAAGTAAGCAACAATATGATTATTACGAGAAGGAGAGACAAAGGAAGTAAAATGATGAGTGATTGCTTATTTGCTTTCATTATATCCTCTTCGATGATTTTTCCTCCCAGAACGATCATATCTATATGTTCTGTTTTTTCTTCTGTTGCAATTCTTTCTATTTCTCTTTCCTCTCTCAAAGCTTCTTTTTCATTGAATATAAGGGAGCCATTCAGTGAGAATTGTATTATGGTGGCATTTGCTTTCTCTCCATCAAAATCATTGGAAAGAAAAATTGAGACATAGCTGGAAGGAATTATTTTTGAAAGGAAATGAAGGAGTTGCTTTATGTCCTCGTTGCTCTTTCTTTCCATAACTTCTATTTTATTTTCGTAATTTATTTCCTTATTTTCATTTATCAGGAATATGCTTGAAATGAAATCAGCGAAACTGAAAGATTTTGCATTCAAACTTTCATTAACTTTCTTTTCAATTTCGAGTATTTCGAGCATGTCTTCTTTATTCAGAATATTTCCATCTCTGCTTTTGGCAAGCATGATGACATAATAATGATCTTCGTATTCAGTAAGAACCTCTTTATTTGCCCTAACAACTCCATTATCTGGCAAAAAACTTTCTTCATTGAATTCATATTTTATTCCATTAAATAATATCGAAAGAGAAAAAAGCAGGGTTACAATCAAAACAATGAATATTGCAGCTCTTGGATTTTTTCTGATTGAATCTATTAAATCCACATTTGTAATGGAAAGCCAGTATAAATAAAAGAAGGGCCCGGGCCGAGATTCGAACTCGGGACAAGGGATTTCTGCAAAGGGCTGCTGGGTTGAAAGGCAGCCCCTCTCCACAGTCCCTTATGTTACCGCTACACCACCCGGGCCATAAGCCCACAATCAGAATGAATTTTTAATATTTTTATCTTTTGTAGCCTATCTTGCGTAAAAATTCTTTTCTTTCCTTAATGTGCTCTTCTTTCTCAATACCCTTGCTTTTGTAGCCATCTGCTATGCCAATTATTGCCCTTGCTGCCTCGCCTCCAATGCTGGTTTCATACAAAATAACTTTTGCTGGATTGGCGGTAGCCGCAAATATTGTGCAAACTTCCTGCACTTTTTTGATGTCGTTGAGCACATTTATTGGATAGCATCCTTTGAGGAAAACTATGAAGCAATGGCCTGCTGCGATTTTCTCTGCATTTTTTACAGCAAGCTTTATCATTTCATCATCGTTTCCATCATATCTTATCAAGCATGGTCCAGAAGCCTCGCAGAATGCTATTCCAAATTTGCAGTTGGGCACGCTTGTCGCTATCGCTTCATATAAATCCTCGACGCTCTTAATAAAATGAGATTGCCCCAGAATGAAATTCACATCATCCGGCTTTTCTATCTCCACTTCGACAATCATGAAAATAAATATATAACAAGATTTAATTATTGCGATGCGCAGGGGTTGCCGAGCCAGGCCAAAGGCGCAAGGTTCAGGGCCTTGTGGCGCAGGCCTTCGTGGGTTCGAATCCCACCCCCTGCATAATTCCACAACATTTTTAAAATAGCATTACATCATTCTCATGAACTTTGTAGTAGCCATAATTGCAGCTATCATTGTTATAGCGATAATAATATTCTTCTTCTACATGGTTGCAATATACAATAAATTCAAACGTCTTAAAAATGCTGCAGACGCCACATTAAGCCAGATAAAAGTCGCTTTGGAAAAAAGACTTGATATGCTGACTGAGCTTGTTGATAGCGTTAAGAGCTATGCAAAATTTGAAAAGGCGACGCTTGAGAACATAACGAGGATGAGAAGCCAGGTTATGAAGGGGGGCGTTGCGGAGATAAGAAAAATTGATGCCGCAGCCCGCCGCCTTCTTGGAGAAATAAAGGTTGCGGTTGAGAATTATCCGGAGCTTAAGACTTCCTCTACCGTAACAAAGCTCATGAATGCCGTTACAAGCATCGAAGATGAGATAGCGAGGCACCGCTATACATACAACAACATAGTTCAGCAATATAATACGATGACAGATGTAATTCCATCGAGCATGATCGCTTCCATGTTTGGCTTCAAAAAGCTTGATTATCTTGAATTTGAAGAGGAGAAGCCTGAATTAAGGTGGGAGGTTTGAGGGAAGGAAC
>JAGGWA010000035.1 GCA_021157745.1 Thermoplasmata archaeon | reverse complement strand
TTTTCCTTCCTTTGGGCTGAAGCACTTTCTTTTGAAGAAAAGGCTCCAATCCTTCTTTTGTTGGAGATTAACTGGTGGATAGTCATACTGGTGAAAGCGACAACATTACGTTTCAATCCTTGCTTTTCTGGAATTTTTTGCAACAGAAAGTGATTAAATGCTTCTATATCATGCTACTACACTTGAGTTTCAGTCCTTTCTTCTCATTTTTTCTTCGAGGGCTGCTCTCACAAGCCCATAAAACAATGGAGCTGGCTTTAAAGGACGTGATTTGAATTCGGGATGAAACTGGGAGGCAATGAAATATGGATGAGAAGGCAATTCAAGAATTTCCATTCTTATTTTATCCTTTGCTATCCCAGAGAAAACCAATCCATGTTTTTCAAGCATGTCAACATATTTGGGATTAACTTCATAGCGGTGGCGGTGTCTTTCCATTATCTCTTTCCTTTTATAAAGCTCGAAGGCAAGGGTTCCTTCTTTTATGACTATTGGTTGTGCTCCAAGCCTCATTGTCCCGCCGAGCTTGTCAACATCATACTGCTCTGGAAGGATCGTAACAATGGGATGCTCTACATCTGGCTCAATTTCAGTTGTATGGCATCGCAACCCCAAAACATGGCGACCATATTCCACGACTGCAAGCTGGAAACCGAAGCATATCCCCAAAAATGGCTTTCTCACCTCTCTCGCAAATTTTATCGCCGCTATCTTGCCCTCCGCCCCCCTGCTGCCGAAGCCGCCTGGCACAAGGATGGCGTCGACGCTTTCAAGCATTTTTGTGCCATTGTTTTCTATATCCTCTGCTTCAACCCATACAACCCTCACTTTAGTATCAAGCTCTGCTCCAGCGTGGCGGAATGCTTCGAGTATGCTTAGGTAAGAGTCACCAAGGGCAGTATATTTTCCAACTAAAGCAATGCTGACTTCATTCTTGGCATTTTTAAGGCGGGAAACAAAGTTTTGCCATTCATCGAGTTTTCCATCTCTTTTTTCAAGGCCAAGACGACGGAGTATGAAATCTGGCAATCCCTGCTTTTTCAATACGAGAGGGAGCTCATATATGCATTCAACATCTGGCGATGAGAAGACAGCATCCACTGGAACATTGCAGAATAGTGAGATTTTTTCTTTTGTTTCCTTCTTCAATGGTTCCTTGCATCTTCCAACTATTGCATCTGGATCTATACCAATGGCTCTAAGCTCTTTAACGCTATGCTGCGTTGGCTTCGTTTTTTGCTCTCCAACAACGCTTACAATTGGAACAAGGGTTGTATGAATGAAAACAACATTTTCATGTCCTTCTTCGAGATGCAGCTGACGAACAGCCTCCAGGAATGGCATCGATTCTATATCGCCAACTGTTCCTCCTATCTCTATAACGCACACATCTGCATTGCTCTCTGTTGCGACTCTTCTAATCCATTCTTTTATCTCATTGGTTATATGCGGAACAATTTGAACTGTTTTACCGAGATAATCGCCACGCCTTTCCTTTTCAATAACATTTTTGTAAACCTTGCCTGTCGTAATGTTGTTGTCGCGGTGCAAATTTATATCCAAGAAGCGTTCATAGTTGCCCAGATCCAGATCAACTTCCCCTCCATCTTCCAGAACAAAAACTTCTCCATGCTGAAAAGGATTCATGGTGCCAGCATCACAATTTAGATATGGATCTATCTTTATTGCAGTAACTTTATAACCCTGGCTTTTTAAAAGCAGACCAATTGATGAAGCAACAACTCCTTTTCCTAAGCCCGATAAAACACCGCCTGTAACAACAATATATTTTGGCATAAAATATAATAGAAAAGAGAATAAAAAATTTATTGCGTATCGAGCTTTTTCAATATCTCCTCTGCAACTTTTTTGCCTGAGAGTAGCATTCCTCCAAAAATGGGGCCCATTCTTGGGGCACCTGCATATGCTATAGCTGCCATCCCTGCCACATACAGGCCGGGATATATTTCCTTGCTATGCTCGATGGTGGCTTTTTCTCCCATCTCCGCCCACATAGCTTTTTCTCCCTGCATTTTTTCTCCCCCGAGCCTTTCAATTTTCCTTGCCACATAGCAATCATGTCCAGTGGCGTCGATAACAAACTTTGCCTCTATTGATAGCGGGTCAACAAGCAAGCCAAGCTGCAAAGCTGCAGTCCAGTTTATGACAACGCCTGCCACCCTATCATTTTTCACAACAATATCTTCCACAGTTGTTCCGTTGTAAAGCAAAGCCCCAGCATCTATGGCGGCAGATATAAGCTTTGATGTCGCTTCTACGGCATTCGCAATGTAGTAGCCATCCTTTTCCCTACATTTCACACCAATTTTCTCAAGCAACTCCCTGCCTTCTTTCAAAACAATCACAGGGTAAAGCATGCCGCCGCCCCACATGCCGCCGCCTGGCGCCACCCTGCTCTCAAATATAGCCACTTTTTTTCCATGCTCGGCAAGGAATCGAGCTGCCGTTAGCCCGCTGGGTCCTGCACCGACTATGGCAACATCTATTTCAATGTTTGAAAGAATGCTGTTAAAATATTCACTGACTATGAGCTTTGTTATCTCTTTTTCCTTAATCATGGATTTGGAATGCAAAGATGCTTATTATTTTTTCCTCATTGAAAACAGCGATGGCAGATAAATGAAGTAAGTTCCTTCCTTTTCAACTATTATGCCTCCCTCCATGAGCCTTTCAAGATTTATCTCGTATTCGCCCACATCCTCCACTTTTATGCTTTCAACCCTCTCCTTTTGCTTTTTAGCCTCCTCTATAGCCTTCTGTCTCCTCTCTTCAATTTCTTTTATTATCTCTTCAAATGTTTTTCCTTCAAAGCCTATCTCTTCTTTTTCTATTTTCTTAAGAATTTTTTTCCTTGTTCTTTCTGGCAATGGTTTCCGTGTATACAAAAAAATTCTTCCTCCACATTTTGGACATCCTTCCAGAACATATTTGGAGCCATCCTCGTATATCTCACCACATTTTAAACATTGATGGGGCATTTTTTCACTTTATTACAGCCTTTATTATATCCTTATCCTTATATATCGTTTTAATTTTGTCAGCTGGTCCTATTATCGTAAGGCGAACCTTTTTTCTGCCGAATATTCTCTCCAGAAATGTTGGCTTTTCATTCACATAGCTCTCCATCTCTATCCCGGCGAACTTTTCATTTATTTTTTTCATTGTCATTTCGATGAGCTTAGCTTGCTCCTCTGCGGTAAGTCCTTTTTCCAAAACCAGTATCTGTCCTTTTTTAACCTCATTCAAAATAAAATCAAGCTTTTCCTCACTATCCAGTCCTTCGAGCTTTGCCCTCGATATAAAATTAACGCTCGCCATTTTATCTCCTCTTAAATTTCCTCAGCATCGCCTTATAAAGCAAATCTATATTTGCACCTGTCAAAGCAGATATTGGAATGACCTCATGCTGTGGAAAAGCTGATTTTAGTGTTGCGGGCGTGGAGCCATCCAAATCTATTTTATTTGCTGCAATGATAACAGGCAATTCTCTTGCCTCGAGATTGCCAAGTATCGTTATATTTACCTGCGTGAAAGGATTTTTTGTGCTGTCCATAAGCAAAATCACACCATCTATATTATCGAGCCATTTTATGGCTTCTATAACTCCTTCTGTAGCTTCTTTAGCCCTTCTCTTTGCTTCCTCCTCATCCAGCCCATATTCCATAAATTCATGGAAATCAACTTTTGTTGCTATTCCAGGAGTGTCAACGATATCTATTCTCAAACTTGATTTTCCATCTTTTATAACAATGCCCCCTTTTTTCTGCACCTTTCTTGTTTCATGCGGTATTTCAGATACTTCTCCAACCAAGCCACCAGCCCAATCCTGGGCAATTCTATTTGCAAGCGTTGTTTTGCCTGCATTGGGAGGACCATATATACCTATCCTTACATGCCTCTTACCAAAAATATTTTTTAACCAATCTGATAATCTACCAAATATTCCCATCTCGTTAATACATTGTATCCATTTATATAAGCTTTATCAAAAAGTTCAGCTATTGAATAAAAATAAAATTAAGGAGGGAGAAGTTGCAGGCTTGGATCGCCGAGCAACACCCATTGCTCTATTGTTTTCAAATCGCCAGGATCCCATCCTTCATGAACATCTGGCAATACAAATTCATGGAAGTGCGTTATGTAATTTGTTATCGCCGCCTCATATACATTTCCTAAAACTGGCAGAGCTTCTCCCTTTGCATAAACTCTGAAGAACTCGCTTGTTATCCAGTTATCTACGCCTCCAACAACGCACCATTCTCCAAGATTTCCGTATCCATATCCTGTGTTTCCGATGCTTGCTATCGCTCCTTTATCTGGCAACTTTACCATATACCAGCTGAAGCATTCTGGAACAGGATAGCCATATGTATTCATGTAATGTTTATTGAACCAGTCTATGGCAGTCATTGCAATGCTGACATTGAACTGGCTGTTGTGGCATCCGCCGATGACACAAACGAAAGGCTTTCCTTCATTTGATAGAGCATCCATTGGGAAATGCGGTGCGCCATCTAAATCGCTAACGGACAATCCTATTATTTCCGCATGCTGCCTGTTTCCGGGTATGCCGGGATAATGATTTGCCCATACTCCTGGGCTTCCATGACCAGAGAAGAACACAAATCCTGCACCCTCGCTTAAAGCATCGACAACATCCTGCTTTCCTGTGAAATTGCCGTTGGCTGTCGAAAGAAAGACTTTTTCAAAGGAATCTGGCATGTAATAGAAGGCACCGCCTCTGCCATGCAGCAGCCGAGCGCCAACTGTCCAGTCCCCCTCTGCAATCTGGATTGTGTTGTTGCGCCATGCCTCGAATACAACGTTTCCATTGCTATCTGTTATCCATACATGTATGTTTGTGTAATCCCCATAAAGCTTCGGATCATATGATTTTCCTCTTATATGGAGTATGCCGTTCTTATACTCAACATCTGCCCAGTGTAGATATGAGTTCAGATAAGCTTCTCTTTCAGAAGGGGAATATTCATAATCATCTTTTCCAACAACATCACCGTTCGATATTGAAACGATTTTGGCTATTGGGGGTGCTGGATATCCATTTTGCAGCTCCGCTATTTTATAATCGTCGTGGTTGAAGGTTAGCTTTGTCTTTGCATTATGGTCAATGGCGAAATGAGTTACATCTACTGGCCCAGCCTCGCCCTCATCATTTGTGCTTTGAGCATACAATGTATAGGAACCATCAGGCACATTTCTGACATCCCATTCTATGTTCAAATCTTGCTGATCGAGAAAACCATCACCAGATATGCCAATCATTCTGTAGAACCATTTGCTTTTATCCTCGCTTTCATATTTTATGATCTTGCTTACCATATCCTGAACCTCTTTTACATTTCTGCATGCAAGTCTGCCAACATACACATCAGGATACATGTCTATTTCATCTTTAACCGTTGTCTTCCATTCTCCAAATATTCCATTTCCATTGCTGTCCCAGTCATCGAAGACAACCTTGCCGTCCTCGTATTTATACACGTCAGCATAGTACAAATCAGTTATAAAGCCTGGATCATCCCCTTCCCAGTATCTCCAGTTTGAGTATCTTACTGGCACATACCATCCTTTAATGCCCGCATTTGTGTTGTCGCGAGGCTTTGCATATATCTTTGATTTCAATCCGCCAACAAGCAAAACATATTTTATTCCATATTGTTCTATTGCATCTTTTATTGCATATTTTATTTTCTCGGGCTCATCTCTTCCATTATAGCTTGAATAAATCTCATCCGTTGTCTTCAATATCGTCGCAATCCCTATTTTATTCTTATGATCAACCAAAGGCTGGAGAGCGTCTTTGAATTCAGGTGGAGCTATTATCAAAAGCTGATACTGGCTTATGAAATTGTTTTTATCAACATCGTAATCAATGCTCACCTTTACCTTTTCCGCCGTCATGAGCTCATTTTCTTTCCCAATATATCTCACTGGAAATATGTGCACAACGACAAATATTACACGCTCTCCATATCCATTAAGTCCAACTCCAACGTGATAATCATACCAAGCTTGAGGAAAAGCTTCATTGCTATCATAAACGCTGCTTTTTTCCTTGCCTTCAATAATCTTTCCATCTGATAGACGAGCCCGCGGAGGCGATGGAAGCACTTGCTTGCTTATGCTTTTCATGGTAACGTTTTTTATTTCCACACTCACCTTTATATCTCTTGCATTGAATGGCAGCTCGAAAACTTTAACGAGCTTGGGCAGCAAAGGATAGCCTGGTTTAGCCAGCCAAGAATTGCATTCTTTCAGTTTGATTTCTGCATAATTTTCTTCCACGATGCTTGGCTGAGAGAATTGTATTGCATAAGTTATTTTATTTGCGT
>JAGGWA010000040.1 GCA_021157745.1 Thermoplasmata archaeon | reverse complement strand
CAAAATTGTATGGAAATGCTACTCCCATCATCAGATACAATGGACTCAATGATTTTATCATTCCATTGGATGCAGAATGTGATTGTGGAATAAATACACCATTGATTGGTAGAATAGCTGGAAGGAAAGCAGACTCGATTGTAATGCCGAGTGGCAGAATAATACCGCCATCCGCCATCACAGGCATACCTGCAAAGGTGATGCATGAGCTTGGAACAGATAAAATAGAGCAATTTCAGATAATACAGACGGCTCGTGATAAAGTGGAAATTCGTGTTGTAATAGATAAAGAGCTCCGCAACATCGGGCCAAGCATAGAAAAGCTTTTTGACGAGCTAAAAAGAAGATTTGAAAAAGCCTTTAACAATGAAATGGAAGTTGAGATAAAAGAAGTGGAAAAAATAGAAAAGCCCGCAAATCTGGACACGCCGCCGCCTGTGGTGACATCTGTAATAAGGGATTATTGAGCATAATACAACAAAAGAATTACTGAAGAATTTTCATCAATTCTTTTATATCATATGTGTTTATTACATCTTCCTTTTTAGCCCACCCTCTTCTCGCAACGGCTGTTCCAAGTTCAAGATATTGCAAATGCCCTATTGTGTGGGCATCTGTTCCTATTGAAATTTTAACTCCTCTTTCGATAGCAAGCTTAACATTGATATCGTTCAAATCAAGCCTCTCAGGATATGCATTTATTTCCATAAAAACGTTTTTCTCTTTGGCTGCATCGAGCACTTTTTCCATATCAATCTTTATTGGCTCTCTTTTCATTATTATTCTGCCTGTAGGATGTCCTATTACATTCACATATTCATTTTCCATTGCATTTATAACGCGAGCAGTCATTTCCTTTTCATCCATTCTAAATGCTGAATGTACGCTCGCTATTACTATATCCAAATCTTTGAGGATGCTCTTGCTGACATCTATTTTTCCATCTTTCGTTATATTTGCCTCAACACCATGGAGAATGAAAATTTCATCATATTTCTTCCTGATCTTTTCTATCTCTTTGGCTTGCTCTTTTATTTCTTCTTCATCCATGCCTCCAGCCACCTTCAGGTTTCCAGCGTGATCAGTTATTGCAATGAATTTGTAGCCTCGCCTGACAGCTTCTTTAACAACTTCTTCAATGGTATTGGCACCGTCGCTCCATTTGGTGTGCGTATGCAAATCTCCTTTAACCTCGTTATATTCAACAATTTTTGGAAGTTTTCCATTCATTGCAGCCTCTATCTCGCCCCTATTTTCTCTCAGTTCTGGAGGAATCCATTGCAAGCCCAAAGCTTCGTAAACCTCTTCCTCGCTTTTTCCAGCTATTTGTTTTTCTCCTTCGAATAAACCATATTCGTTTAGTTTATATCCCTTCTTTATCGCTATCTTCCTCAACTCTATGTTATGCTCTTTGCTTCCTGTAAAATACTGCAATGCGGAACCAAAGCTTTTTTCCTCTACGATCCTCAAATCAACCTGAATGCCACTATTCAACCTTACAGAAGATTTTGTTATACCTCTCGCCAGAACTTTGTCAACACTTTCCATTTTAACAAACATATCCATAGCCAGATCAGGGTTTGGAGAGACAGCAAGAATATCCATGTCTCCTATCGTTTCCTTCCTCCTCCTTATAGAACCAGCAAGGCTTATCTTGCTCGTATATGGCTTCAAGTTTTCAAGGATTTTGTTTGCTTCTGGCAGAATATATCCGAGTATGAAGCGCTCCTGTTTTTTCCTAGCGAATTCTATGCTTTCAAGTATTTTCTTCTCAGTTTTCACGCCAAAACCTTTGAGGCGCCTTATTCTTCCCTGTTTGGCAACTCTTTCCAAGTCATCTATGTTTTTAACCCCAAGCTTTTCATAAAGCGTTTTTATCATTTTTGGTCCCAGCCCTTCGATAGACGAAAGGCTTTCAATATCCACAGGAATCTCTTTTTTCAATTCCTCCCATTTCTTTATTGTTCCTGTTTCGAGATACTCCTTTATCTTTTCTGCAATGCTTTTTCCAACTCCAGGAATTTTTTCAAGCTCTCCTCGTTTATACAAATCTTCTATATCTACGCCAAGACTCTCAATGTTCATAGCAGCTCTTCTATAGGCTCTTGGCTTGAATTCAACTCCTTTTATTTCGAGTAAATCAGCCATTTCATACAATATTTTTGCAATCTCTCTATTCTTCATGTAACCATATATATTATCTCTCTTTCTTAATATGGTTTTTGGTGATTTTTCAACTCAACAGGTAAAAATATAAAGAGGCAAGCCTATTCAAATGTGCACTGGGCTGATGTTGCTGCCGAGAAGTTAATGAAGAAAGGCAATGAGCATGTTTTAGCAACAGCCATAACTCCATCTGGTCCGATACATGTTGGAAATTTGAGAGAGGTTATAACGACTGAAGCAGTATATCGCGCTTTGAAGGACAGAGGGGCTAAAGCAGAGCTTATTTTTATAGCCGACACATTCGATCCACTCCGTAAAGTATATCCTTTTCTATCAAAAGAATATGAAAAATATGTTGGAATGCCTCTGGCAGAGATACCTTGCCCCTGTAAGCAACATGACAACTATGCAGAGCATTTTTTAGAGCCTTTCATAAATGTAATGGATGAGCTTGGAATAAAGCCAAAGATATACAGGGCTTATGATGTTTATAAGGAAGGAAAATATAATGAGGCAATAAAAATTGCTCTCGACAATGCAGATAAAATAAAGGCAATAATCGAAAAGATTTCTGGAAGGGATTTGCCAGATGGATGGATGCCATTCAATGTGAAATGCGAGAAATGTGGAAAGCTTTACGGGCAAATATATGAATATGATTATCCCTATGCCAAATACCGCTGCAAATGCGGGCATGAAGGTATCATAGATTTAAGAAAAAGCCTTGTGGGCAAATTTCCATGGCGTGTTGACTGGCCGGCACGATGGAAAATATTCAATGTTACTTTCGAAGCATTTGGAAAGGATCATGCTGCCAGTGGTAGCTCATGGGATACTGGAAAGGAGATAGCGAAGCAAGTTTTCAACTATGAGCCGCCGATGCCTCTTGTCTATGAATTCATTCATCTGAAAGGCAAGGGGGCGATGCATGGCTCAACTGGCGTTGCCATCGCCGCCAGCGAGGCCATAAAAATTTTGCCTGCCGAAGTCTTGCGATTCCTTTTCATGAAATATGAGCCCAATCGCCATATTGAATTTGACACGGGCTTTGCGTTACTCGATTTGATAGATGAGTATGATAGATATGAGAGAATATATTTTGGAATGGATGAGAAGATTGCTGGAATGAAGGATGAGAAGCGCGTGTATGAGCTTTCCCAGCCATATGGTGTAAAAGCGACCTCGCCAATAAAAATTTCATATCGTCATCTTGCCATCGTAGCCCAGATTGCAAAAGATTTTGATGAGGCGATCGAGATAATAAAAAGGAAGGTTGAGCTTAAAGATTATGATGAGACCCGCCTTAAAGAAAGATATGAAAAGATTATTTACTGGCTCAAGAATTATGCGCCCGAGGAAATAAAATTTGAAGTGAAGAAAGAAATGCCAGAGATTGAAATAAATGAAAAGGAAAGAGAGTTTCTAAAGGAATTGAAAATTGGTCTCGAAACCATAGAATGGGATGCGGAAAAAATACATACCACGATACATGAGGCAGCGAAAAAAGTGGGAATGCAAGCTAAAAAAGCTTTTTCATTGATTTACAGGCTTTTTATTGGAAAGGATCGTGGTCCGAGAGCAGGCTATTTCCTGCAGTCTCTTGGCAAAAAATTTGTCATGAAAAGAATTGATGATGCATTAAATGCTTAGAATATTGCATATGGTATTTCAATGCATTCATTGCTAACGAGTTTGAAAGCTTTTGCTTCTAGATTTATTGGATCGATAACCATTGCAATATGGAATGGCTTGTTGAAATACTTCTTTTGCGTTTCAATATCAACGCCTGACATAAAACTTGTGTAGCCAACGTGCGAGTGATACCAGCCAACGATGATATATTCATAATCAATTTCATCCAGTTTGTCGAACAATTCTTCAAATGCCTCCCTGCTGAATTTAACGCTGTATGCTGTAGCATCCAAAGAGCCGGTTACAGCATCGAATGCAATTGAATATTCATGCTCCCATTTTCTAACATCGCCAAGCAGAAATCCCATTGCTTCTTTTCCTTCCATGCCCATTTCATATGAATGCAATATGATTTTTTCCATCGCTCCTTCCTTAATAAAGAAATCGACCTCGTTCCCCATTTTCGTTGAAACTTTTTCTTCATTCGATGGCAAAACTTTGTTAAACCTCTTCAGTCCAAGCTCCTCATATTTAATCTTCATAAATTCATTGCCATCTGGCATGCAAACATATTTCTCGGGCGGCGGCGGAAGGAGGCGGGCAATCTTTTTTTGCTCTCTTTCAATTTTTACCATTTTCT
>JAGGWA010000003.1 GCA_021157745.1 Thermoplasmata archaeon | reverse complement strand
GAAAATTGGTTATAAAGGATGCAAATGAAGAACAATTGCTCGATTTCCTTTCAAAAAATAAGGCGAGGATAATTGTAGCTCCACTGAGTAATGGCTTCATTTTTGGACGGGGTAATCAGCAGATCAGCTGGCGAGTAATAAAAAAAGTTGGAAAAGAAGGAATAATAGTCGTTGCCACTCCTCAGAAGCTTGCATTGCTTAAAAAATTGCGTGTCGATGCTGATGAAGTAAATGAAATTTTAAGAGGAGAAATGCGGGTTATCATTGGATTTGGACTATCGCAATTAATGGAAGTTGAGTAGCTACATTATTTCATCTATTATTTTTTCAAGCTCATTTGCCTGCGTCAGCCCGGGGCGGAGATATTGCAATCTTCCATATTTATCGAATATGGCAAGCGTTGGTATAGAAGTCGCCCAAAAGCGATATGAAACTTTGTACTTGTCCATTCCAAATGTCCATTCATTTATATGATCCCCAAATGTGCTTTTTATCTTATCTACATCATCGTGTTCATCAACATCTATCGATATTATCGTGATTTTTTTCTTTCCGTAATGCTGCAATACCTTTTTTAGCTCTGCCATTTGCATTCTACATGGCTGACACCATGTTGCCATCATGTCAACAAGAACAACTTTACCACGATAATCCTTCAAATGCTTTGTTTTTCCATCTAAAGTAACAAAAGAGAAGTCATAACCCCATATCTTTCCTTTTAACGCCTTATCCATGTTGGATAAAAATTTTTCTATCGGCTTCTCATCATTTGGATCATATACATCATATGTTATAAGGCGATGCAGAATTTCTTTGCTTTCATTTAGAAATATGACTGTCGGGAGATAAGGATAAATTTGGTTGTTATATGTATAGTAAATATACTGGAATCTGTATTTATACAATATATTCGTATTCTTATCATCGCCAACATCTATTTTTATCATCACAAAACTCTTTGATTTTTCAATGACACTTTTATTTGTAAAAAGGTTTGATTCCGTCTGCTGACACAGCCTATGAGAAGAATAATAAAAATACAAAAGCACAGGTTTTCCGGTTTCATTTGCTATCTCAATGCCACTTTCATAATCCATCCATAAAATATTGTCTTTCTCGCTTACATCAATATTATACATCTCAACCATGATTTCTTTGCTGCTTATGTTAAAACTTCTCACAACCTCATTTCCATTTTTATCCAGAATTATTATGAAAGGTGTTGAAGAAACATTATATTTGTTTGAGATGTTTATTGAATTACTGCTGATTTTTATCATTACAAAATCGTTTGCCAGTTTGATAATTTCGTCATTTTCCATCTTTTTGAGCTGGGTTTCATTTGAATAGAAAAATAACAAGTATGGCTTGCCACTCTCGTTAATTCCTTCCTCATAGCTGAGCCATTTTATTTTTCCTTCCGTATTTATTACATTAGCATTGTTATTTTCTTCCTTCTCCTTTTTAACACATCCTGTCAGGAATGAAAGAACCAATATTGCTACAAAAAATATCGCTATCTTCTTCATATATACCTCCTCACCCATGCTTTCAACACATCATACGGAACTGCTCCCACCTGTCGAGCTACGAGACGACCATTTTTGAAGAGAAGCAACGTAGGGATGCTCATTATTTTATATTTCATTGCCAGCCTTTTATTTCTATCTGAGTTGACTTTTGCGAAAACAACCTTACCCTTCATTTCCTTTGCAAGCTTTTCCACCATGGGCTCAACAATCTTGCACGGCTGGCACCAAGGCGCCCAGAAATCCACTACAACGACATCATATTTTGATATGGTGTCGTCCAAATCACCTGAAACATGTATCGGCTTCGATGGCATCTCAATCGTTTTTTGATCACCCGCCATGAGCTTTCTCAACAATCGTTGCCTTATTTCCTCAAGCTCGTCCATGCGATGATAGACGACAGCGTATAAAAAATTTTGCACAGAAAATGCACAACCGATAAATATTGTATGGGTATTAATGAACATGGATTGCAAGGAGGTGATGAGCTGTGTATTTGATGTGAGTATGAAAGAGATAGAGTTGTATAAATTTTTAGTTGGGAAAGATGAAATGAAAGTTGAGGAAATAGCAAAGGCCCTCAATAAGGACAGGAGCACGATTCAAAGAAGCCTGAAAAAATTGATGGAATGCATGCTTGTTGAAAGGAAGAAAAAAATAATTGGAAAAGGCGGGTATTATTATACATACAAGGCTATACCTCCTTCAGAGGCAAAAAGCTTCATAAAAGTATGCCTTGAAGACTGGTACAAAAAAATGGCTGTCGCCATAGAAAATTTTGAAGAAGATTTTAAATGAATGGGCTTGGAGATAAAATGGAATTTGTTTCAGCTGGAGATATTGAGAAATATGCATATTGTCCTCTTTCCTGGTGGTTGAGTAAGGAACATAAAAGTGTTCATAAAAATGGAGTAAAAAAGCATCTTGAGAGTGGAAAAGAACTTGAGGACATAAAAAGAAAGGAGGAAAAAGTCAGATTATATGAGAGGTTCGTCTTATTGATTTCTGTGGCAGCAACTGTAGCTGCTCTTATAGGTTTATCCTTCCTATATGGCAAAATGGAAAAAACATGGAATATCTTTTTTATCATACTATCATTTCTATGGCTTTATAATTCTCTTTTCTTTTTATACAAAGCTGGAAAATCAAGCATCTTAAAACCGAGATATGAGAAAATAATTCTTTTATCATCGGTAGGAGCAATAATGATTGCCACATTTTCCATAGTATTCTCACTCCCTCCAAGCCCCGAAATTGGAAGATTCACTGAAATACTTGCATTCTTATGGGTGGTTTCAGCCAACCTCATTTTTTATCGCACCCTGAATATTTCAGAAGAAATTGTTGAGAAAAAAATAAAATATGCTCCATTAGAAGGAGAAATAGAATACATTGGAAATTCGAGAGAAGGAAAGGAAATGGAATCACAAAAATATGGATTGAGAGGGAAGCCCGACTATGTTATAAAAATTGGTGATGACTACATCCCAGTTGAAGAAAAAAGTATGGAGTCAAACCATCCGAGATTTTCACATGTTATGCAAATAACAGCATATTGCATGATAATAGAAGATGTGTATGGAAAAGCTCCTCCCTATGGCATTATCAAATATGCCGACCGCCAATTTAAGATTCCATATGAGGAAAGATGGAAAAATATGGTTATAAACATAAGGAAAAACATGCTAAAGGACAGAGAAAAAGGCAGGGCGCACAGGAACCATAACAATCCGAAAAAATGCGCGGGCTGCTCCCGCCGCGAGTATTGTCCCGAGAGGCTTGCTTAAGTTACTTCAATCTGAGTTTTCTTTTTATGTTTTTCAGGGCTCTTTCAACCTTTTTCTTTCTTATTCCTTTTTCCTCCTCAAGTTGAGCCCTTATTTCATCGAGTCTTATTTTTATTGCTTCCAGCGAAAATTCTGCCACACTTCTGTATCTGTATCTTGGATTTGCAAGAATGGTTTTTCTTATTTCTTCATGCAATTCTTTTGGTATCGAAACTGTGCTGTATTTTACCATATTGTTTTATGCCCTTTCCCCATATATAATTTACGGCGAAAATTTAGGTTATTTTTATCTCAACCATATTTTCTTCTTCTGCAATCCACGGCAACTCTATTTCCACCTCGCCACCAACAGGAATTGTTACGCCATCTATTCTGTTCTTCTCCTTTCCATTTACAACTATGGCAATACTTTTATCCACTGCATCCGCCTCTCCTTCGTTTCTTATCCTTATCTTTGTAATGACTTTGTTTCCTTCCTTCATCTCTCCTTCATGTTCATATTCCATTTTAAGCAATGGCTCTGGCTCTCTCAATGTGATGAGGAAATTCAATCGCTCAGCTTTTCCAGTGCTTGGAGAAACAACAACATTTATAGATGCCCATTCATCAAGAGGGGCATCTTTTGGAACGGAAACAAGTAATTTTATCTCTGCCTCCTCTCTTCCATCAAGAATGAGTTGCTCCCTATCAAGCTTCGCCACCCATTTTTCAGGCAATTTGCCTTCTATTCCAATCTTATATTTTATTTTGTTTTTCCCTCCTTTCAATTTTTCAAGTGGATTCTTTATTTTTATCACAAACTCTGCTGTTTTTCCAGGTGTTACTTCAGCCACTCTTTCTTCAGTTTCCATCATAACGGTCTTCTTTGAGACCCTTCCAAGTAGAGCAGCTATTACAAGCAGAGCAACAACGCCAAGAATGAAAAGAATATATCCAATGAGATACATTTTGTTGCTTTCTCCGCCAGGCGTAGGCGTAACTATATAAACAACTTTGACTGAGCATTTGGCACTTCCATTAACATCATATTTTATTGATTTAGCGAATAACGTGATATCTTTTATTGTTCCATTTGTTGCATTTAATGGAATAGTGACATAAACATTCACATCCTTGCTTTCTCCGCTCCTAAGCGTTATTTGATTCTCTTCCAGCTCGCTCTTCCATGCACTTTTCACACTCAATGAAAATGTGTCTTCAAGATCACCTGTATTCTTAACCATAAAAGGAATCTTTACCCTGTCTCCAGGCTTTCCAGTTACAGTTCCCGCCTTAGCGATAACTTGCACGCCGTGCTTGTACGCAACCACACTCGTATTTAGCCATATTGAATATGAACCCTTGCCTGTGCTTGCCGTAATCGTTATGTTCAAATAGTCGCCTGGCTTCGCGTCTGGCGGCGCCCTCACTTTTATTTTTGTGAAGTTGAAATAGTTTGGCTGGATTTTCACGACAGATGGCATTTCTATGCTCCATTTGTTGCCAGTGTAACTGGAAGAAAGCTGCACATCTTGCTCCACTGATGCATTGTTGTATATTATAAGGCTGTACTCAGCTTCTCCACCGGGCTTAACCTTTTCCTGTCTGTCATAGCATTGTATATATATGCCTCCTCCAGAAATGTTGAGGGGTATTTCAACGAATGAAGGGGCATCGAGAGAATCATAAAGGACATTGGTAGCGAAGAAAGGGGCGAGCGTGCTGAATGGAAAATATGAAAGTATATCAATGGCTTTTTCAACCTTTATTCCAACTGCATGTCCAGCAGGTATCACATAATCAACATTGTTTATGACAAAGGTTTTGGTTTTCACCGTATGATTGGATAAATAAATCAACGGAGTTACTCTTGATGAAGCGACAACATCTGCATTTCCATTATAAACATCGAGCAATGAAACTTTTATGAACCTTAGCTGAAGTGGAAGAATGTTAGGCATTATAAAAAATGCCTCTATGTATAAGGTAGCTCTCACATCTCCCTGGATTCCTGCATCACTTTGAAAAGGCGTTGTACACCATATGCCATCAGATTCCTCAAGTTTTAGAGAAGCAACATATGGCAAAGAGGGTGAGGAAGTATCCATTAATTTTCCCATGCATGAGCTGTTGCTAATGTCATGAAGATAATAATTTGTGGCTCCAGCGCTAATTGATGCAAATATTAATAATGAGATTGATATTGCAACTATTTTCATTAAAGATGAAATATTTTTTCATTATATAGTTATTTCTATTCGTTTTCACTGATTAAATGATTGATCATGCATTCCGATATATCACTAGCATATTCTCCCGTTCTCCTGATACTTTCTGCAATATAGCCAATTGATATTGCTATTGCTCCTTTCTGTTGCAATGCCAGTGTGTTGATTTTTTCACATAGAGATACAAGTTTTGTTAATGAATCTATGTTTTTATTGGCCAATTTCATATTTCTCTCAGTGAATGATTCTATGCTCTTATCAAAAATCTTTAATGCATGATTGCTGG
>JAGGWA010000049.1 GCA_021157745.1 Thermoplasmata archaeon | reverse complement strand
TCCAGCTTCCTTCATTTTCCTCGCCATCTGCTCTGTTATCAACGTTCCATTAGTTGCGACAGCAACATACATCCCTTTATCTGCAGCATATCTTGCGAGCTCAAAAAAATCTGGTCTGACGAGGGGCTCGCCTCCAGAAAAAGCAAGGATGGTAACGCCAGCCCTGTCAAAAATATCTATCGCTTTTTTAGCCTGCTCCGTGTCCAGCTCATCTGGCAATGGCTTCCCAGCGTTTGCATAGCAATGTTTGCAGCGCAAATTGCATGCATAGGTGACATCCCACACAATCTGATATGGGGCGCCCGCCGTAAAGGGGCGGCGCACTCCAAAGTATGCTATTCCTTTGAGTGTGGATGCAAGAGCTTTTGCCCAGTATGAATCCCTGAAGCGCTCTCTCAAAGTTTCTTCATCAACTCCAAAAGCCTCTCCTCCCTTTATCAGAAATTTCCTCAGTATTTTTTCTGCTGTTCTGCATGCCAAGCAGGCGTCATCACGCTTCCCTGTAAAAAGCTCTATTGCAACCTCTATCCTGTTCTTTTTATCCTTTTCGCAATATTTGCTCAGTGATTTTATGATCCTTCTTGCAACTGGATTTCCTATGGTTGATTTTAATATACCGATGGTTGTGGAAGTTTCCATCAGCACACCCCCTTATCCAGATAATTAAGTGCACTTTCTATTTTGAATACAAGGCTTGACAACTTCTCTTTATATTTTCCCTCAGCCTTTATTATTTCATCTTTCAAACTTTTTAAAAGAGCGGAAAGCCTTTTTCTATCTTCTTCTATTATTTTAACAAAATCAAGATTTGTTGAATAAACGCACAATTTCTTCTCTTTTTCTTTTGTCACAAACCCTGTTCTGCGCAGAAAATTCAGCGCATTTATGACGGTTGAATAAGCATACCCTGTTTTTTCCGCTATTTCCTTTGCTTTCATTTTTCCATGAGTGGCAAGAGAAGCCATGATAGCAGCTTCGCAATCCCCAAAACCGTAGTGGCGCATGATTTCAGCAATTTTATTTTCTATTTTGTTTATCATATGTATGATAGAATGCATAGTAATATATAAAACTTCCTATTGTGGCAATGGACCCCAGTCAAAATTTATCCATGGCATGGATGAAAAATCTCCACAATAGTGGCATCTTTCACGATGTATCGTGCCAAATATTGGCTTCGGAATACAATAATTCCAGTTATCCCAGTAATTATGGAGCCAGAAGTTCCTTACGATTATTGCACCCACGAAATGCTTTAATTCAACTTCAAAATAAGCATGAATGAAATTCCCAATAAAATAATTGTTCTGAATAAAATTGCACAGAGAGTCATCCAACTTTATTCCATATCTGTTATTCATGAATTTATTGTACGATACCATATTACCAAAACATGCTCTCATGTAAAGGCCTATTTTGTTTGATGAAAATAAATTGGCTTTTATTTCAAGCCTTTTTTCTCCATGCAAGGAAATCCCGATGCTATTGTTATCTATGGTATTGTTCATAATTGTCACATCATCTGCTCCCTCGATATAGACACCGATTTCGTTTCCTCTTATGATGTTGTTTTCCAAAGAAACTAAATCGCCATGCATGACACATATACCCATTGAATTTTTACATCCTTCAACAGTATTTTTGGAAATCCATATGAGGGGAGAGGATAGATATATGCCAACTTTGCTATAGTTCCTTATTATGAAGTTCTGGAATGTTATATCATGGAAAAGGAGTTTCACAGCTATTTCTCCTCCTTCTATAACAGGCTTTCCAATTCCAATTATGTCAAGGCTTTTGTAAACAACTATGCTTTCATGATAAACATTCTCATATACCTTTATGATATCTCCATCGTTGGCAGCGTTAATAGCAGCCTGTATGCTTGTATAATTTCCTTCGCCACTCCCACCAACATACAAAACATGCCCTTCATAATCATTTGCATTCCAGCACGGTATCGTGAGCAATATAGCAGCTATAATAACAATGCCATTATGTATCATGCTAATATATAGCATGCAATATATATTTCTTTCGCTGTAATGCGGAAAATAAAAATACAGGGGCTGCAATTATTCCACAATAAGGTTTTCATCGAGCTTATCATCGCTTGCCAGAAGAAAATCAGAGCTCATGCTTAGTGCTCCAACAGGACATATATCATTGCACTGGCTGCAGAAGATACATCTTGCCACATATATTTTTATCTTCTTTTCCTCTTTCTTAAATTCTATTGCTTTTGGAGGGCAAACTTTAATGCAGAGCTGGCAACCAATGCATTTCTCCTTATCATAAACAATTTTCCCTCTAAAGTCGGGGGGTGTAGCTACGGGAGGATTTATCTTTGCCTTTCCTTTCTCCACATTTTCCATGAATTTTTTAATGCTTTTCGGAGCATATTTTGTTGGAAATAGATTGGTGAATGGCTTCCTTATCATCTGCCCAAGCAATTGTTTCAACATTGGAAACATCATAACCACCTCACATTGAAATGAGTATCCCACATGAGCAGGACAAGGCCAAGCAATGCAATTAGCGTTATTGTAACCCAGTATGCTGTTACAACCTGCGTTATTCTAAGCCTTGCAACACCAGCCCTTATCAAAGTAACTGCGAAGAACATCACCAGAAATACTTTAAGCAGGAAGAACAGGAAATCTGCAATGATTGCAGCGATTCCACTCAATGAAAGAAGAGATGCAATGCCGTAAGGGAAAAACAGTGTAACTACAAGAGAGGCAAAAGCGAAAATTTTAACGCCATCTGCAATGTAAAGCATTGCAAGATTTCTTCCTGAATACTCTACAGTTAAACCGCCTGCAATCTCTGTTTCAGCTTCAGCAACATCAAAAGGAATCTTCGCAAGCTCTCCTGGAGCAACGATCATCATAGAGATCAAAAGCATGATAACGCCTATTAAGCCCAAAATGCCCACATTCTGCCATATGGGATGCGATGCTATAAACGCCATTGAAAAAACATCTCCTTCAATACCACTTAACTTCCACGCAATGGATATGATAACTACAGCGAGAGGAAGCTCATATGAAATCATTGTAACAACTTCACGCTGCGCTCCTATGGCAGCGTATGGCGAGGAGGATGCAAAGCCGCCAGCCACCATGGCAATCGATGGAATGGCGAACAGGTATAGAATGAGGATCAAATCGCCATGGCCCTCGAGAATGGCATCAAAGCCTCCAATTGGTATGTAAAGCAAGAGCATTATAGATGATGCGAGACATATTAAGGGGGCGGCATTGAAAAGCCATTTTATTGCATG
>JAGGWA010000019.1 GCA_021157745.1 Thermoplasmata archaeon | reverse complement strand
TTTATTGCTTCATATAAAACCCATGCTCCTGTCTGTACAGCAAGGCGGGCAAGCTCAACGGTCTTACTCATATCGAAGCGCCAGCCTGGAGGACATGGAGTGAGTATTTCAATGTAACGCGGACCTTTCATTTCCTTTGCTTTCTTTACTTTATCATACAAATCATCTGGATATGCGATGCTCGCTGTAGCAACATAAGGAGGATGATGTGCCAGAACGATTTCTGCAAGTTCTTTCTGCATCTCTCTCTTTCCCGTCCATGTTGTCGTTGTCCAAGCTCCGTAAGGTGTTGCACCGCTACGCTGTATACCAGTATTTGAATACATCTGATTGTTATAGCATATATAAATGAAATTCTCTCCTCTTTCAAGCGCACCACTCAAAGCCTGTATACCAATATCATAGCTTCCTCCATCTCCGGCCCAAACGACGGGTGTTATGTCATCCCTTCCAAGCATTTTTAGAGCCGCAGCCACACCGCTTGCAGCAGCAGCGCTGGCAGCGAAAGCAATATTGAGCGTGGGAACGGCAAAAGAAGTTTTTGGGACAAGGCTCTGTATGACAGCGCTGCATGAAGCTGGCACTATGAGCATTGTTTTTTTGCCCAATGCCTTCAATGCTGTTCTTAAAGCAATTGTAGCAGGGCAACCTGGGCATGCTGCATTTCCCTTCAATAAATATTCCTCTTCAGGCAACTTTGGTATTGCAACCATTATTTCACCTCAATTCCATACCATCCTTCCTTTCCTTTTTCTGCAAGCTCATACATTCTCATGATGTCTGTATAGCTAACGTCTTTGCCTCCCAGGCCAGCTATGAACCCATAAACATCGCCCATCCATCGAAGCTCATTGTACAATACGCCTCCCAATCCAACTGAAACCGCTCTATCTATCACAATCATCTTATCATATTTAAGCAGTTCATATGGCATAGGGCGGAAAACACGCAGGCGGGCAAGCCCCGCTTTCTTTCCTTTTTCACGAAGCTTTTTCACCGCTTCCTTGGCTTCGGCTGCTATCGCTGCTGTGGCGATGATAACATAATCTGCATCTTCTGTCATATATTCTTCAATGAGTCCATAACTTCTTCCAAATTTTTTGCCATATTCTTCTCCAACTTCCTCTATCACTTTCTTCGCTTTTTTCATTGCTTCATTCATGGAATAGCGGACATCCATGTAATCGGAAGGCATTATTATGTTTCCATGTGTTATTGGATTTTCAATATCAAGCTTCCATAGCGATTTGAACTCTGGCAAAAATTCATCTATCTTGCTTTGCTCCGGCACATCAACAGGCATTGATGTATGGCTTAAAATAAAGCCGTCGTAGGCAACCATTACAGGAAGCATGACATCCGAATGCTCTGCAATCTTATATGCCTGTATTATGCTGTCATACACTTCCTGATTGCTTGAAGCGTATATCTGAATCCATCCTGTATCGCGTTGTCCCATCGAATCATTGCTATCACTCCATATGTTCCATCCCGGCCCTATAGCACGATTAACATTCACCATTACAATTGGCAACCTTGCAAGAGCAGCCCAGTGGACCATTTCATGCATCAGCAATAAGCCATGGCTGGAGGTGGCTGTAAAGGTTCTTACTCCTGTGGCTGCTGCGCCTATGCAGGCTGCCATAGCGGAGTGCTCTGATTCAACTCTTATATACTGGGCATTTAATTCGCCATTTTCAACATATTGGGCAAGTTTTTCGACGATTGTCGTTTGTGGGGTTATAGGATATGCTGCTATGACGGCTGGCTTGGCCATTTTCGCTGCTAAAGCGGCGATGTGATTTGCAGTATCTATAATCATTTTTCCTCCCTCTCCATTTTTATTGCTTTAACAGGACATTCATTTGCGCACACTCCGCATCCTTTGCAATAGTCATAATCGATTTCTGGAAACTCCTTTTTATCTATCGCTGCCTCCGGACAATAAATCCAGCATAACCAGCATTTTATGCATTTGCTCTCATCCAGAACAGGCTTGAAAACTCTCCAAGTTCCTGTTTTTCCCATTCCTCCTTCCGTTGGATACGAAATGGCGGTCTTCATCATGTTTTCACCATATTATATGCTATTTCTGCCCCCTTTGCATTTTTCTCGCCTGCCTCCCCGCGCCACCTTTCCTTTATTGCTTCTTTTACAGCTTCTATACTTATGCCCAGAAATTTTGCAAGGGCTCCAACCATTGGTGTATTGACGACAGGTATGCCGCTAACCAACAAATTTTGCTCAATGGCAATGGAAGTTGCATCCACTGTGGCAACCTTACATGGAAAATTGAAATGCGAGGGAGGCATGTTTGTATTTATGAGTATGAGCCCATCCTCTTTTATGCCAGCAGCAACATCAACGACAGATAGCAGACCAGTATCAAGAACAACAACTATATCTGCCTCTTTTATCTGGCTCCTCAGGTTTATTTCTTCATCGCTTATACGGGCAAAAGCTCTGACAGGCGCGCCACGCCTTTCTGCCCCAAAAAATGGAAAAGCCTGCACATCTTTATGACCATCTTTTAAAGCAGCACTTGCAAGAATATTTGCAGCTGTTACGGCGCCTTGTCCACCTCTTCCGTGAAATACAATTTCTTTTAGCATTTGGTAATGTATGCAAGTATTATTAAAAAAATTTTGGATGAATTTATATTCATGCCGATTATAATGTTATGAAAGGTGTTATAGCATCTCGCATGCTGGAGGCATTCATGATTTTTCTTGCAATATATGCTTTTTACAAACATGATTTGCTCTGGGGCTTTGCGTGCATTATCGGCTTCATCATCTCCATATCGCCAATATTGATAAAGGGAAGTATAAAGTTCAATGTTCCATGGATTATGGAATTTTTACTCGCTTTTGCCATCTCATTACATATATGGGGCGGCGCCCTCGGGCTGTATGCCGTGGTATGGTATGATAAATTTGCTCATTTTCTTGCATCTGGCATCGTTGCTTTTTTTGCCCTCATTGTGGTGTATGTGCTTGATGTCTATTCAATTCGCATACATATGGATTTACCAATGCTTGCATTCTTCATCATAATATTCACCATAGCCATGGGCGCTATATGGGAGATTGCTGAGTTTGCCTCTGATCAGATCTTTTCCCATGGCATTCCAGTTGCTCAGATTAGCCTGCAAGATACAATGACGGATTTAATAGCCGATAGCATAGCTGGAATTCTTGTAGGCATATTTGGAGCAATTGGAATAAGAAGAGGCGAGTTCAAAGAACTTTTGTTTGAAATTGGAAAGGAGGTAGAGAAAGCCAAAAAACAGTTTTTGAGAGGTAAGGAAACTGCCATGAATAAGCTTCATTCAGCAATGTACCAAAAGAAGGTTGATGAAAAAGCCATACCAATAATAGAAAAACTAAATGAAATGGCGGATTTTTTTACAACTAGCAGTTGTTCTGGAAGGATTGCACTGCTTGAAATTCCCCTGCCCGGAAGAAAAAGAAAGGCAAAATTTCTGGGTAAATGGCATCATGAGATAAGCATGGAAGATGTGGAAAAGGCTTTGGGTAAAGCAAAGAATGGCGAGCTATGGTTTTTAGTCCAGTCACCGATCTTCCATGTTTTTACCATTTCTTTAAAAAATGCAAAAGCTTTGTTACATGCGGCAATTCAATCTGGCTTTAAATATTCCTCGATAAAATCAATAAACGGGAAGGTTATGGTGGAAATATTAAGCACAGAAAAGATGGATGTGCCAATTGGAAAAGATGGAAAAATTTTTGTTTCAAAGGAATATCTCTCGTTGCTTACAGAAATAGCGA
>JAGGWA010000118.1 GCA_021157745.1 Thermoplasmata archaeon | reverse complement strand
GTCGAACCCTCGACCTTACGGTCTTCAGCCGTACGCTCTCCCAACTGAGCTACCGCGGCGCCTTATTATAAATATTTTCAAGCTTTTTTAACATTTTCATTAGCATATTTTTTAACTCGTTTATAAACTCTTCTGTTTTTGGTGTTACAATCGCTCCCTCAGGCGTTGGTTTAATTAACTTATCTTTTTCGAGGAGACGGAGAGAGTAGCGGATCTTATGCTGCTCCCATCCTGTTTTTTCCGATAGCTTTATTATTCCTATGGGTCCTTCCTTCATTATTATGTTTAGTATGGTCAGATGTCTCTCTACAATATCTATTTCTTTTTCCAGTTTATCTAATATCTCTGGCACAATGGTGAATGCAATTTTAATTCAAAAATGTTATGTTTTATGGAAAAATCCTGGCAAAGTTTTTAAGGAAATTTTATATACCCTATCTATGAAAACAACATTTAGTATTATAAAGGCGGATGTTGGTGGTTGCCCAGGACATTCCAAAGTGAATGAGAAATTGATAGAACTTGCAAAAGAAAAGTTGAAGGAGGCAAAGGAGCAGGGCATAATCAAAGATTTTTTTGTTACAAATTGTGGAGATGATCTCGAGCTGATAATGACACATGACAAAGGAGAGAATAGTGAGGAAGTGCATGGACTTGCATGGAATGTTTTTAAAGAAGCAAGCGAGCTTGCAAAGCAACTTGGCTTTTATGGTGCAGGACAGGATTTGCTGAAAGATGCTTTCTCTGGGAATGTTCGTGGTCTTGGTCCGGGTATAGCTGAGATGGAATTCACAGAAAGGAAGAGTGAGCCTATCGTGGCGTTTATGATGGATAAAACGGAGCCTGGAGCATTTAATCTGCCGATATACAGAATATTTGCTGATCCCTTCAATACAGCTGGCTTGATAATTGATCCAAAGCTTCATTCAGGCTTCAAATTTGAGGTATGGGACATAAAGGAGCACAAGCGCGTTTTCCTCAATACACCAGAAGAAACATATGACCTGCTTGCTTTAATAGGAGCAAAATCAAGATTTGTTATAAAACGTGTTTTCCCTCGCAGCAGTCTTCCAGAAGATGAGCCTGTAGCAGTCATTTCCACTGAAAAACTCTTCCAGATTGCAGGCGAGTATATAGGCAAGGATGATCCTGTCGCTGCTGTTCGTGCTCAATCTGGGCTACCTGCTTTAGGCGAAGTCTTGGAGCCCTTTGCCTTTCCACACCTCGTTTCAGGATGGATGCGCGGCAGCCACAACGGGCCAATAATGCCAGTGGCGAATAAGCAAGCAAAATGCACACGCTTCGATGGACCGCCTCGCGTCATTGCAATAGGCTTCCAGGTTAAGAACGGAATGATAACGGGCTATGAAGACCTCTTCGACGATCCAGCTTTCGATTATGCCCGCCAGAAGGCGCAGGAAATAGCTGACTACATGCGCCGCCATGGTCCGTTTGAGCCTCATCGCCTGCCGTTGGAGGAGATGGAATATACAACGCTTCCAAAAGTAATGGAAAAACTGAAAGGAAGATTTGAAGATGTGGAATAATATTTCCATCTTTTTCTACCTTATTTTATAAATGATTTTGCAAAAAAATTTTAAATGAAATCTTCTTTGCCAATAAGAATGATTAAAGAATTGGAGTTACTTAAGAAGAGTGAGGAGGATGCAATAAAGAGAATAGAGGAGGCAAAGAAAGAGGCAGAGTGGATAATATCAAAAGCCAAGGAAAAAGCAAAAAAGGAGGCAGAGAAGATAGTAGAAGAGGCAAAGAAAAAGAGAAATGAATTGATAAAGGAGGCGGAGAAGAAGGGAAAAGAGGAGGCAAAGAAAATAGTGGAGGAGGGAAGAAAGGAGGCGGAGAGGATATACAACGAGGGAAAAGCAAAAATAAAAGAGATAGCAAACGAAATTGTTCTGGAGCTTATAGATTAAAATGATGATGCCCTCTCAAATGAGCAGGATCAACATTCTTTTACACAAAAGAGATAGTCAGCATGTTATAAAAAAATTGCATGAAAGCGGATTGATGGAGATAACAAAAGCAAAAAATGAATTTTTTGAAGAAGGAAAAATGGATCCGCTGGTAGAGAAATGTGCTCATTATGAGCTAAGGCTTGCCAGAATAATAGATATATTGAAAGGATATGAGAGAAAAAAGGGATTGAGAGAATTACTCAAACAGAAGGAAATAAAGAAAATTAAAGTGAAGAAAAAAAGTTTTGAAGAAAAAATTGAAGATGCCAAAAAATTGCTGGAAGAGATAGAGGGAGTTGTAATAAAAAATCAGGAAGAGATCGAAAGACTGGAGGAAAAGAAGGAAGAGTTGAAGGCAAAGATAGAGGCTTTGGAATATCTTTCTTTGTTTAACATAGATGTATCCTGGCTTGGAAAGTCGAGATACACAATAATAAAATTTGGGATAGCAGATAAACCAATAAAGCTTGAAAATGCAACAGTGTATTCTAAACCAGTTGGGGGAAAAAAGGAAGAAAAGTATGCTGTTTTAATAGTTGCTCCGGTGAGCATGGAAAAAGAGGTGGCTAGATTAAAAATAGAAGAGATAAGCCTTGAAGGAAAAGGATTTGCAAAAGATTTGCTCAAGGAAGTCAAAAAGGAATTGAAAGATGTGGAGAAAAAAAGGAAGGAAATAATAAAAGAGATGAGAAGCCTTTATGAAAAGAAAAAACTCGAGCTTTTCGCAATAAAGGAAGAGATACATATTGAGAAAGAGGAGAAAGAAATACAGGCATATTTTGGAGAGAGTAAATTCACGTTCTTCATAGAGGGTTATGCTCTTTCCGAGAATGTTAAAAAGTTAAGAAAAATTGTTGAAGATGCGACCAATAAAAAGTGTTCTTTTCATGCCAGGAAAGTGCCTCGAGAAAAAGATGCGCCAATACATTTAAAAAATCCAAAATGGGCAAAGCCTTTTGAAACATTTGTTGAGCTTTTCTCCCTTCCAAAATATGATGAGGTGAATCCAACCTTATTTATTGGCATAGCCTTCATAATCTTCTTTTCATTTATGCTTGGTGATGCTGGCTATGGCTTAATCATATTTCTCCTTTCATTGCTCGCCTATATAAAATTCAGGAGAAGCGAATTCATAAAGCAATGGTCTTTCATTGGGATGTGGCTTGGACTGGGAAACATTTTTACTGGCATACTTTTCAATGGATTTTTTGGGGATTTTGTGCCCCGCTTTATATACCATGATGCAAATAAAACGCTATATCATGCAAATATAGCAGGAATAGAGCTTCCAATAGATGCCATACACAAGCCAGTTATAATACTTGGAATAGCTTTATTGATAGGTTTGGCTCATCTAAATACAGGCTTTATCCTTGGAATATATCAGAATATAAAGAGGAGGAAAGTAAAAGCAATTTTTGTTGACCAATTTCCATGGTTTTTGTTGCAGATTGGCGGCGGCATGCTCATTGGCAGTTCCTTGCTTGGATTATGGAGTCTGAGTGGCTCTGAAAAAATCATTGCATATGCTCTTACAATAATTGGCTTAGCCATTCTCTTTAAAGATAAAGGTGCCCTTGGATTTTTCGACATAACTGGATATATTGGGGACTGGCTTTCTTACGCCCGCCTCCTGGCTTTGGGTTTAGCGACAGCGGGCATGGCTCTCGCTTTCAATATCGTCGCTCAACTCCTTCCAACAATCGTTCCATACATAGGTATTGTTCTTGTACCCATTGTTTTAATTGTAACGCATCTCGCCAACCTGCTCATTCAATCTTTAGGGGCTGCAATACATGCTTTACGCCTTCAATATGTTGAGTTTTTCAATCGTTTTTATGAGGGGGGCGGAAAAAGATATAAGCCCTTTTCAATTTCCAGAAAATATACGGAGGAAATAAAATGAGGAGAAAAGCGATAATAATAGGATTGGGAATATTTGTGATGCTTGCCCTGCCAGCAATGGCAGCGAATGATAGCGAGGGAAGCGTAAAGGCAAACATAATAATGGGATGCATGTTCGCAACAGCCATAGCCGGGATTGCCTCTGCCATTGGTCTTGCAATAGCAGGAAGCTCAGCAGTAGCTGTGACAGCAGAGAAACCAGAATTGTTTGGAAGGCTTTTGGTACTGCAAGTATTGCCAATGACCCAGTCCGTATATGGATTGCTTACCGCCATACTACTCATGATGGGCGCCGGCTTACTCGGAGGCGCGCCCAAAACAACGCTCACGCCTTGGATTGGAACCGCCGCAATATTCATCGGACTAACGGTTGGCTTAACAGGCTTGTCTGCAATAAATCAGGGTAGCATTGCTTCCGCATCTATTGCATCTGTAGGAAGAAATCCTGAAGTTGCTGCTCGTGGAATCATATTTACAGTTATGCCAGAGACAATAGCCATCTTTGGATTGCTTGTAGCCATATTGCTGATGAGTGGATTGAATCTGCTTTAAAATGGCAATCGAAGATTTGATACAGGAAATAAATAACAACGCTGCCAAGGAAGCAGAGGAAATAATAAAAAAAGCCAATGAGGAAGCAAAGAGAATAATAGAGGAAGCAAAGAGAGAGGCTGCAAGCAAGGCTGAGGAAATCATAAAAAGCGCTGAAAAAGAAGCGAATATTGCCAAAAATAAAATACTTGCAATGGCAAGGAGAGATGCAAGCAAACATATTATAGAGGCAAAAGAAAAATTGATAAATGAATGCATGGAAGAAATTAAAAAAAAGCTAAAGAAGTTGCCATCGAAGCAATATAAAAATTATGTTGAGAAGGTGATAGAGGAAGCAAAGAAAGAGATAGAAGATGCATATCTTTTGATTTCTCGTAAAGAAGATGAAGAAATAGCGAAGAAAATTGGAATGGAAGTGAAAGGAAAAATAGATGCGATTGGAGGCGTAATAATAAAAAGTAAGGATGGAAGTAAAGAAATAAATGCAACATTCGATGCGCTGCTGGAAAGAATGAAAGAGGAGTTGAGAATAAAAATAGCTGATAAACTATGGAAACAATAATATTTGCCATAATAGGCATTGCAATATCTACAGCAGTTGGAATAAAAATACTCCCTCCTTTAGTCTATTTATCAAAATTTTCTTATTCAAATGCAAAATTTTCCGCCATTCCAATAACCTTTCTCAAAGAAAAAGAGATAGCAAGATTGCTAGAATCAAAAAGTCTGGAGGAGCTGAAAAACAATTTTTACAGCAGGGATTTTATCTTAAAAGGAGAGAATGCGAAGGAATTGCAGGATAGCATAGATGAAAGCTTATTCAGAATAATAAACATGGCTAAGAATGATTCGCCAAAAAGCGTTGCATCCTTTTATGAAGCATATATGAAGAAACTGGATAGCTATGCAGTTAAAGAAGCAATACTTGCCTTGAAGGGAGAAAGAGAAATAGAAAATAAAGCAATGCTTGAAGAAAATAAAGAAATGATTGAAAAAATAAAAGCAAATAAAGAAAATGCTCAGGAAATATTGAAGGAGTATGGATGGAATATTAATCTGCAAAAAAATGAGGAAGAAATAGAAAGAGATGTTGAAAAGCAGGCAATAAGATTTTTAATTGAAGTAAAAATTCCAAAAGGATACAAGAAAGCTATAGATAGATTTGTTAAAAGCCTTATTGACATTTTAAATTTGAAGGCAATATTAAGAGGCAAGTATTACGACATGCCAATATATTTGTATGGCGAGGGATGGGAATTGCCGGAATGGAAGCTAAAAGAGCTTATGAAAGTCGAGCATGTTAATGAAATCGTATCCTTGCTGGAGGGCACATCATATTTCAATTATCTAAAAAATGCCGTTGCAGATTTCGAAAAGTATGGGGTGGAAGCTTTTGAAAAGGCTTTAGATAAACAAATTTTAAAAATTGCAAGAGAAATAGCAAATGATAACCCTCTTGGAATAGGCGTTGGAATAAGATTCGTTGTTGAGAAAGAATTTGAGGCAAGGAATTTAAAAGCCGTTGTTAAAGCAATTGCGGAGAAAATGCAAGATGTTGCAAGACGATTGGTGGTGGTTGAATGAAGATTGGTTGCATTGGCAGCGAGGATTTCATAACAATAATGAGGCTCGGCGGCGCAAGCTTTGCGGAAAATGGCGAGGAAGATATAGAGAAAAAGTTTGATGAAATGGTGGAAAAGGCTGATATAATTGTGATAGAGGAAAAATATGCTGAGAAAATCAAGGATAAGATTTTATATTTCCGATTGATACATGATAAGCCTGTAATAGTTGAAGTTCCTGCAAAGGAAAAAATGGAAAGGGAAGATACAATAAGGAAGATTATTGTAAGGGCTATAGGAGTTGATATAGGGGATTAAAATGAAAGGAAAAATAGTTGATGTTGCTGGGCCAGTTGTAAAAGCAAAGCAGATGAAAGGAGCAAAGATGTATGATTTGGTTAAAGTTGGAGAGGAAAAGCTCGTTGGCGAGATAATAGAGCTTGTTGGAGATAGGGCAACGATACAGGTATATGAAGATACAACAGGCTTAAAGCCTGGAGATGTTGTTGTAAATACTGGAATGCCTCTCGCCGTTGAGCTTGCTCCTGGCTTGCTTGCGTCCATATACGATGGTATTCAACGTCCGTTGCCAAAAATAATGGATATGGCTGGCGAATTTATTACCCGTGGCATAGAAGTTCATGCAATAGACAGAAAGAAGAAATGGGAATTTGTTCCCAAAGTTAAGAAAAATGAAAAGGTTAAAGAGGGAGACATAATAGGTGTTGTTAAAGAAACTCCAATTGTTGAGCACCGCATAATGGTTCCTTTTGGTGTAAATGGCGTTGTTACAAGCATAGAAGAAGGAAAGTTTAGAGTTGAAGACATCATCGCTACCGTCAAATCAAATGGAGAGGAAAAGGAAATAAAAATGCTGCAAACATGGCCAGTAAGGCAGCAGCGCCCATTTAAAGAAAAGCTTCCACCAACTGTTCCTCTTATAACTGGACAGCGTGTTTTCGATACTTTCTTTCCAATAGCGAAGGGAGGAACAGCCGCCATACCAGGCGGCTTCGGAACAGGAAAAACAGTTTCGCAGCACCAGCTGGCAAGATGGAGCGATGCAGACATCATTATCTACATAGGATGTGGAGAACGTGGTAACGAAATGACAGAAGTGCTGCGGGACTTTCCAAAGCTTAAGGATCCAAAAACAGG
>JAGGWA010000126.1 GCA_021157745.1 Thermoplasmata archaeon | reverse complement strand
GGCTCGACTTTCATCGACGCTTTGAAAGCTTTTGAGGAAGATGAGGAAACGAAGGCAATAGTAATGGTTGGCGAAATTGGAGGAACAGCCGAGGAACAAGCAGCCGAGTACATAAAAAGAAACGTCAGCAAGCCAGTCTATGCCTACATAGCTGGCAGGACGGCGCCGCCTGGCAAACGAATGGGGCATGCGGGCGCCATAATAGCTGGCAACATGGGAACTGCTGAATCAAAAATAGCTGCTCTGGAAGATGCTGGTGTTGTTGTGGCTCGTTTCCCATATGAAGTCGCTGAATTGATAAAGAATGATAAGGAAATTTGGTGAATGGAAGCCAAGCGTTGATGGCGAGGCAATCATAGATGAGACAGCAATTATAATGGGAAACGTTGTTATTGGAAAGGCATTCATTTTCCCTCATGCCATGATAAGGGCTGATGAGCATAAGGTGGTGATAGAGGACAATGTTGCAATACTCGACAAGGCTTTTATAGAAGCACATAGCGATGTTTTGATTGAAAGCAACGCCATAATATCGCATGCTGCAATAATTCATGGAGGAAGAATTGGGAGAAATGCTTTGATTGGGATAGGAGCAATTGTTCTTGGAGCAGATGTTGGCAAAGAAAGCATAGTGGCTGCTGGAAGTGTTGTGAAAAATGATGTTGAAGAGAGAAGCATGGTTGCTGGAATTCCTGCAAGAAAGATAAGGGATGTAAATGAAAAAGATGTGGAGGAAATCAAAAAAATGTTGGATGAAATAAAACATAAGGCGAAATGGCTATGAAAGAAGTTAAGATTGAGAAAAGCGTGATTCATTTTCTTCCTGTCATACATGGCTTAACGGAAGAAGGAAAAAAAGTGGAGAAGGCAATAAATGAAATAAAACCAGATTGTGTTGCAGTGGGAATATCAGAGGAGGATGTGGAGGCAATAAAAGAATATGATAGCCAGCTTGAAATGCCCCCTCAATATGAATATTATCTGCTATATCTTTCAAACTATGGAAAGGTATCTGTTCCTCCTGCAGATATAAAAAAAGCTTATGAAATATGCAATGAGAAGAATATTGAAATGCATCCAATAGATGTTAACGATGATGAATATGCTGATCTGCTGATAAAAAACGTTTCAATAATTTCTTTAATAAGGCAGTCGAGAAAAATGAAAAAGTTGAGAAACAAGAAATTTAAAGCTAAGAATGCAAGAGAATTCGTTTTTGAATGGGATGATTTTATGACCTCCATTAAAGCCTTTAAGAAAATAGAAATGGCGAGAGAGAGAAAAATGGCTGAAGAATTGAAAAAGCTTGCAAGGAAATATAAGAGAGTGCTCGCAATCATACCGCTGGAGAGATATGAAGGCGTTTTAAACAGGCTGGAAAAGATATAAAAAATGGGCTCGCATTACCATCCATGAAGAAGAAAGTTGTTATAATGGGGGCAGCAGGTAGAGATTTCCATAACTTCAATGTCTTTTATCGTGACAATGAAGAATACGAGGTTGTTGCATTTACAGCAACTCAAATCCCAAACATTACAGGAAGGAAATATCCTCCAGAGCTCGCAGGCAAGCTTTATCCGGATGGAATACCAATATATGATGAGAAGCAGCTTCCAGAAATAATAAAGGAGCATGGAGTCGATGAAGCAGTTTTTTCATATTCTGATGTTTCTTACAATGATGTCATGCATAAGGGAGCGATAGCAAATGCGGCTGGAGCAAGCTTCAAGCTCCTTTCTCCTCGTCAAACCATGCTTAAATCGAATAAGCCAGTTATAGCTGTCTGCGCAGTTCGAACGGGATGCGGAAAGTCGCAGTTCAGCAGAAAAATTTTTGAATTGCTTTCGAAAAAGGTTAAAGTTGTTGCAGTTCGCCATCCAATGCCTTATGGCGATTTAGCAAAACAAAGATGCCAGCGCTTCGCAAGCTATGAAGACTTGGACAAGCATGAATGCACAATAGAGGAAAGGGAGGAATATGAGCCTTACATAGATATGGGCGGCATAGTATATGCGGGTGTTGATTATGGAGAAATTTTGAAAGAAGCAGAGAAGGAAGCAGATGTTATAATATGGGATGGCGGCAACAATGATTATCCATTTTACAAACCAGATTTGCATATCGTGATAGCTGATCCTCATCGTGCTGGACATGAAAGAAGTTATTATCCGGGGGAGCTGAATGCAATGATGGCAGATGTGGTTATAATAAACAAAGTTGATACTGCCAAAGAAGAGGATGTGAAAAAAGTGGAGGAAAGCATAAGGGAAATAAATCCAAAGGCAAAGATATTGAAGGCTACATCTCCAATAAAAGTCGAGGAAGACATAAAAGGAAAACGCGTCATAGTAATAGAGGATGGCCCAACAATAACACATGGCGAAATGCCATACGGGGCAGCCACAATAGCGGCGCAGCAGCATGGCGCCACCATCGTGGATGCCAAGAAATATGCTGTTGGCTCAATTCTTGAAACATACAGGAAATATCCGCACCTCCAGAAAATACTGCCCGCAATGGGCTATGGAAAGCAGCAGATTAAGGAGCTTGAGGAAACAATAAACAATGCAGATTGTGATGCTGTCCTTGCAGGCACGCCCATTGATTTAAGGCGGGTAATAAATGTAAATAAGCCAGTGATAAGAGTGAGATATGGTGTTGGAGAAGAAATTGAAAAAGAGCTTGAAAGAATATTGGATGAATTTTTAGAAAAGCACGCCTAACTTTTGTTTGCTCTAACGCTTGGGCGTGCCTTTTCCGCCCCTTTTCCTTTATTTCTCAATCCTCTTCCCTTCTTTCCAGCAGATGTTTTTCCACGGAATGCCCTTCCCCTATCATGAACAATCCAGTTTATGTGGTTGTCGTTTAAGATG
>JAGGWA010000107.1 GCA_021157745.1 Thermoplasmata archaeon | reverse complement strand
TTATTGTTATTTTTATCTCATTTCTGCCATCATAATTGTCGCTAGCATTCCATCTTATCTCAACTTTCCCCCTTACCATGTCTCCTTCCTTTGGGTGTGATATTTTTACACTTGGGGGTGTCATATCCTTTATCCTAAAGCTACCACTTGCATTGGCAGAATTACCAGCTATATCTGTAGCGTATATTGAAAAAACATAGTTGCCTGGAACGGAATAGGAGTGATTGTAATAATATTTTGAGCCAGATGCTGTCATGTTGAAAGCATGAATGCTTCCATCTGGATATTCTATGCTCAATGAGACATTCTTCATATCTATTCCATAAACTTCGCATGAAATGTTGACATAGCCACCTATTCGTTGCAATGTTGGCTCAACTGTAACGTTTTTTATGGTGGGCGGGGCACTGCTTATCTGGAATTCTTTGCTTATCGTTACAATGTTTCCTGCTTCATCTTTGGCTCTGAGCATAAACGTATAGTTTCCTTCCGAAAGATTGTGATATGTTGCTTCCTTATTGCCTGTCCAATTACCCCACATTAAATCATATCCCCTCAACCAATATGAAAACGTTATATTCTGGCTCGGTGTAAGATTGTCGGTGGCATTCCATTTAAATGTTATATTCTCCATGTTAGTTATGGAAGGTGGATATTCCGTTATGTTTGCCAAAGGTGGTGTCTTATCTATTTCTATGTTTGTCTCTTTAATGTCCTCGATATTTTCTCTATTATCTACACTATAATATAGCATGGTATGAATACCATCTTCGCTTATTGTAAAATTGCCTTCATATATAACAAAGTCTCCACCATCCAAAGAATAATAGGTTGCATTCACACCAGATAAATCATCTGTCGAAGATAGATTAACAGTAACATTGCTGATATACCATCCATTTTCTCCATTTGGCAAAGAAGGATTCAAATGTATGGTTGTTTCAGGAGGGTTTTTATCCTCTACAACAGTTATGCTTCCATTGATTACATTTGGAGTTTCAGGTCCAACAAAAGCGTTTGATATGTTTATATAGGATGAACCAAGAGAGATGGCCCTAAACTCAATTGTTGCAAGCACTACGTTCCCAGATATGCTATCATTGGATGCTGCCATTATATATCTGATACTGCCATTTACATTATCTATCTCTATGAACCAGTCAAACCATATCTCAAATCCTCCATTAGAAACATTTACAACCTGCAAAACAGAAGAATTAAAAGATATATCACAACCTGCACTGAATATGGGTTGTGAAGGGGAAACAATGACGGAAAGTGTAAATGAATCATTTAAATAAACCATTTTATTTTCAGGAGAAATGGAAATAGTGCTATTTTCACCACTTATTGTATTGAATGAAGATAACAGCAAAATTACTATTCCATATATCAATAGACTTCTAATTTTCATTTTATTACCTCCTTAAAATTGTAATTGGGAAACTCTATTTAAATTTCACTCTTGAGTCAATCAAAATTAAAGGAAAAAATAGGGAAAAGATTAGCTCTTGGTCCTCTTCTTCCATATTGCAACTAAGGCGATTGCTATTATTACAAGTACAAGTATTATGGTCAATGGTAACCAGATGCTCATTTCCTTCTTTACTATTACATATCCCACACGGGTGGCTGTTGCTCCATCATCATCTTTAACAATGAGTGTCACACTGTAGTTTCCTTCTTTATTGTATGTTTTGTACACTATCTTTCCATATGCCACACTTCCATCTTCAAATTGCCATGTGTAGTTCACGATGTTTCCATCATCATCCAATGAAAGAGATGCATCAAACTTAATTTTCTCTCCAGCCTTTGGTTTCTTGGGCGTATAGATGAATTCTGCTATCGGTGGCTTGTTTGCAACGGCAATCTTTTTAGTTATGCTTGATGTAGCCCCTTTATCGTCTTTCACCGTAAGCGTTACATTGTATTCGTCATTCTTACCATATTTATGATGCACAACTTTTCCGTAGCCAATGTTTCCATCTCCAAAGTCCCATGTGTAGTTTACAATGGAACCATCTTCATCATAGCTTGATGAAGCATCAAATGTTATTTCATCTGTATCATAGGGCTGCGATGGAGTATAGCTGAAAGAAGCAACAGGGGGCTTGTTTTTCTTTATCGTAAATGATATTACATGGTGGCTTTCGACGTTGCCGGCTTTATCAACTGCATAATACTCTATCGTGTGTGAGCCATCAGATGTCACCATGCCATGCGCCGTTGCGCTGCTTGTCGTGAGCCAGCTGCCATCTACTTTGTAATGGATGGCGCTAACGCCTGAGGTCGAATCATATGATGATATCGTAAATGTCACATTGGTTGTGTACTTTCCATTTAAGTACGTTCCCTCCAAGTTACACTGCGATGATGGTGGCGCCCTATCTATCTTTATCGTTATGCTATCTGAGACATTATTTTCGACGTTGTCCTTCGCATAGAATTGTATGGTATATATCCCATCCTTCGTCAAAGCAATGCTTCCGTTGTATTTCTTCCATTCTCCGTTGTTTATCTTATACTTCAATTCCGCAAGTCCAGATTCATTGTCATCGTTGGCAATTAAATCAATGGAAACATTGCATCTATACCATCCATTTTCTCCATTTGGCGAGCTTGGATTAACAGTATATAACATACCTGGAGGATCATTATCGACATAAAATGTATTGTTCTTCAAAGTTCCATTGTGTCCCAAATTGTCAATGCTATAATATTCAATATAAATTTCTCCATTCTCTGATATCGAAAATTCGCCACCGCATTCCATCCAATTGGACCATGTGCCATTGAAAACACGATAATATGTTGTTGCACCAGAACTATCAATTACATTAAACCAGAGAGGTGTGTTGCTTGTAATGTATTCGTTTGTTCCGTCATTGTAGTAAGGCATACCATGCTGCAATGTTGTTGTTGGTGGAGTATTATCCAGATAATACGTTACAATATGATGGCTCTCTTCATTTCCAACATTATCTATGCTGTAGTATTCTATTGTATGCAAGCCATCATTTCCATTTAAATGAATGAGTA
>JAGGWA010000094.1 GCA_021157745.1 Thermoplasmata archaeon | reverse complement strand
CCCCAATCCCATTTCAATTGCATCGCTTTTGCCATCCCCCAGTTATGGTCATGATATGCAACACCATAAAATTTGTATTGTTTTTCTTTTGTTATAACCGTTACGCTCGCATTTCCATATGGCACAGCAACATACCATGCCATCCATTGCCAGTTCTTTAGTCTCGTTGGCTCCCCTCCAAAAGGCATTGCATGGCTACGAATTTCAGCATGTATCTCGAGATGAGGGGAGCTGTAATATAGCATGTAACCATTTTCATACTCACGAGCGAAATTTCCGGCTATGGTAACATTGCATTTTTCATAATCCAAGCTATAATTGATTAGGGGATAGCTCGTTATGCTTTCAATGCTTTCATCCTCATCAAAAAATGCTGCAAAAACTCCTACTGATGATAAAATTTTGTTGTTCAGGTTTCCAAATGTGAAAAAATACAGCAGTAAAGCTTTATTGCTGCCTTTTACATTAAAATACCACCATTCATACCAGTTGCCAACATGGCTGTCATTCTCGTAATATTTAAAATGTGCTCCATCTCTGTCATCGAAATTTTGAACGGAAACATGTTTTTCCAGTATGTTGTTTTTAGTATAAATTCCATTGAAAGTTGGCATGGAAAGAAATAAAAAAATTAAAAGAGATATGGCTTTCCTCATTCCATAAATTCTTCTATTTCAAGCTCTTCAAGTTTCTCCTTCTTTGGCACCCCTTTCTTATCCCATCCTCTTGCTTTGAAATAATCTTCGAGCATTTCTTTCTCTTCTTCCTTACTCACATAGCTTCCTTTCGATGGCCCTTCTGGAATCGGCACTCTGAATTTTTCTGGCAGCTTTGTATCCTCACGTTTCCATCCAGCCTTTATATTAAATATGTGCTTTAAATTGTGGATGCGCTCTCCAATTTTAAGCAGCTCTTCCTCGCTGAACCCTCTTCCAATGGCAGCATCCAGAGCATCGTAAAAGTTGAGCAGGAAAATTCCTCGCGAAAATTTACACACACCCAACGCATCATATACCGCCATGAAGTTTTCCATATCGGCTATCTCCTGTCCTTTATTCTTGCTGCTTAGCCTGTCGACGCCTTCATACTTCCAGAATTTTCCAGTAAGCTCCAACGCATAAGCTCCAGAACGCAAATGACAAGCTCCTCGTGGCGAGGTCATGAAGGCGAGAGCCATTCCCTTTATGCCGCGAACATCATAGGCGGGAGGCTCCATTTTTCCAACATGAACAGCATATTTGGTGGCGTCGCCTCCAAGCTTCGCTGCCATCGCCGCCACACCCTCCGCCATAGCATCGCCAATGCCTTCCCGCCTTGCTATCTTTTCTATTAACTCGAGCATTGCATCGCCATTTCCAAATTTTGCATCCACGCCTATGTCTTCTTTGCTCAGCAACCCATTTTCATACAAATCCATTACGAAGCCTATTACGCCTCCTGTAGATATTGTGTCCATGCCATATAAATCGCACAGCTCATTTGCTTTAGCAACCGCCTCGATGTCTCCAACTCCACAATTGCTTCCGAGGGCAAACAAAGTTTCATATTCCACGCCATCGAGCATAGCATCATATTTTCCCTTAAGCACAAATGCCTTTCCACAAGGCTTTGGACATTGCACACATGCTTTATTTTTTATCACATAGCGAGGAGCCCAGTAATATGGATCGATTTGCTTTCTGTTATCGAAGACTCCCTCCCTCCAGTTACGTGTTGGAAATGTACCACGCTGGCTGTTCATCCATTCCAAAAATTCGCCTGTTCCATATTTTCCATCATCCTGAAAAGAAGGATGATTTATCATGGTTGTGTAATATTGTTGGAAAAGCTCGTACATTTTATCTGGTTTCGCCACCTTTATATCCTTGCTTCCATAAACAGCTATTGCTTTGAGATTTTTACTCCCCATTACAGCTCCTATTCCAGCTCTTCCAAACTGGCGTTCATCGCTGTCTATGGAAGCAAATTTAACGAGCTTTTCTCCAGCCGGTCCTATGGAAGCAACTGAAAATTCTTTAAATTTGCCGCTCTCATCCTTCTTAATTATCTCTGCTGTTTCTCTCGTCGTTAAACCAGCAAGATGGCTTGCATCCTTTATAACGATTTCATCATCTTTTATTACCAGATATGAGAGCTTCTTTGCCTTTCCCTTTATTATAACTGCATCATATCCTGCCTGTTTTAAAGTGAAACCCAGGCTTCCTCCGGAGAAAGCTTCAGCCCACCTGCCTGTCAATGGAGATTTTGAAAAGAATGCAACTTTTCCAGCAGTTGGGAATATTGTGCCAGTAAGCAGGCCTGGAGCTATAACGATTATGTTGTCTGGAGAGAAAGCATCCACGCTTGGATCCATATATTTATTCATAAAATATGCTCCGAAGCCATCGCCTCCAAGATATTTCAAAGCAAAGCTGTCGCCAATAGCTTGACGTTTTCCTTCTTCCTTTTCCAAATCAATAAACAGAATTTTCCCACCATAACAACCATTTTCAACATACATTTTATCCCTCCACCAATTGCAGGGCATTCTGTGAGCAATATTTAACGCACTCCGGCTCGCCACCACACAAATCGCATTTATAAGCCATTTTCTCATGAATATGTATAGCATTGAGCGGGCAGGCGAGCTCACATAGGCGGCATCCGACACATTTTTCTTCTATGACCCTAACTACTCCATCCTCTCTCTTTTCAATTGCATCATATTTGCATGCTGCTATGCATTCATAATTGCATTCATTGCCTTGACTGCACACATGCGGAATATCTTCCGTGACACTTTTTCTTTCTATCCTTATGCCAGATTTGTATCTGTTTATGACGCCAAAATGTTTCATTGTGCAGACGAGCTCACAAACCATACAACCAGAACAATTTTCAGGAATGGCTTTAACATACATCAAAAGGGTAATCAGAATTTTATTTAAAAAAATAGTGGATAAACGAGTGGCAATCAATAAATATTCCTTTCTCATATTTTTTCATGCAAATTAAGGCTGCAAGAGGTAAAAGTTTGCGTTGTAAGGGATGGAGACAGGAAGGAATTTTAAGGATGCTTGAAAACAATCTTGAGAATGCAGAATTGCCAGATCAGCTCATCGTTTATGGGGGCTCTGGTAAGGCTGCAAGAAACTGGGAAAGCTATCATGCAATTGTTGAAACCTTGAAAGAGTTAGAAGAAGATGAAACCATGCTCGTTCAATCTGGCAAGCCTGTTGCAGTATTCAAAACAACGAAACAAAGTCCTATTGTGCTTATAGCAAATTCCAATCTTGTTCCAAAATGGAGCACATGGGAAAAGTTTTACGAGCTTGAAGATCTCGGTCTCATAATGTACGGGCAGATGACAGCTGGCTCATGGGCTTATATTGGAACGCAGGGCATCATACAGGGGACATATGAAACATTTGCAGCGGTTGCCAGAAAACATTTCGATGGCACACTCCGAGGAAAATTTGTGTTAAGCGGCGGACTCGGCGGCATGGGCGGGGCGCAACCGCTTGCCATAAAAATGAATGGGGGCGTTGCTTTGGTTGTGGAGTGTGATGAGGCTCGCATAGATAGAAGGCTAAGAGCTGGATATGTTGATGAGAAAACTGCCGATCTGGATGAAGCGCTGGAAATTGTAAAAAATGCGGTTGAGGAAAAGGAGGCAAAATCTGTTGCATTGCTTGGCAACTGCGCTGATGTGCATCCTGAGCTGGTGAAGCGTGGCATTACTCCGGATGTTGTTACTGATCAGACCTCTGCTCACGATGCATTAAATGGATATGTCCCAGCAGGTTATTATGGCAGTAATTTGCATGAGGCAATTGAATTGCGTAAAAGCGATCCTAAAAAATATATCGAACTTTCTATGAAATCGATGGCGGAGCACTGTAAAGCAATGCTTTCCTTCAAGAAAAATGGTGCAGTTGTTTTTGACTACGGAAATAATTTGCGTGGCCAAGCATATGAGGCAGGTGTAAAAAATGCTTTTGATTATCCGGGCTTTGTTCTCGCTTACATACGCCCAATGTTTTTTGAAGGACGCGGCCCATTCAGATGGATTGCCCTTACTGGAGATGAAAAAGATATTCTTGCAACGGATGAACTCGTGTTAAAGATGTTTCCAGAGAATGCCACACTCAAAAACTGGATAGAAAAAGCTGAGCAGTATCTTCCATGGGAAGGCTTACCAGCTCGCGTTTGCTGGCTTGGATATGGTGAGCGCGATAAATTTGCTCTCAAAATGAACGAACTTGTCAGGGAAGGGGTTATAGGGCCAATAGCTGTAACGAGAGACCACCTCGATGCAGGAAGCGTTGCCTCGCCAAATCGCGAAACGGAAGGAATGAAAGATGGAAGCGACGCCATAGCGGACTGGCCTTTGCTAAATGCAATGCTCAACGTGGCTGCAGGCGCCGACAATGTTTCCATACACAATGGCGGCGGCGTCGGCATTGGCCTGGCGACGCATGCGGGCATGACCGTTGTTTTGGATGGAAGCAAGGAAACCGATGAGCGCATAAAGCGTGTGTTTAAAACCGACCCGGGCATGGGCATTGTGAGGCATGCAGACGCTGGATATGAGGAAGCTATCAAAAATGCGAAGAAATTTGGCATAAAAATGCCAATGTTAAAGTGAAGGAGGAAGGCAAAGGCATTGCTTTCATTCTATTTGCAAGCATAATGTGGGCTCTGGAGCCTGTGCTTGCGAAGCTTTCCTATTCAAATAGCGATTTTCTTCATACTTCCGTTGTAAGAGCAATTGTGATTGCAATGGTTTCCATTCCATATGTCATCTTTACAAAAGGAAGGTTTTGTGTGGATGCCAAAAAAATTCCTGCCATTCTTTATATTGCCATTGCTGGAACAGTTTTCGCCGATTTGATATACTTCTTTGCGATATCAGAGATTCCTGTTATAAATGCTGTCATAATAGCACATATGCAACCTTTGCTTGTCATACTATTCGGCTTCTTTCTTTTGAATGAAAGCCTTACAAAATATGATTATGGCGGCATATTCTCAATGATTTCATCAGCAATTTTGATAACGGGAAAAAGCATCCAAAATATTCTTTCATTGAAAATAGGAAGCTTTGGAGATCTGATGGTATTGCTCGCAACAATCGCATGGGCAACAACAGCCATTGCAGCGAGAAGGCATCTCCGCAGCCTGAACGCAGGCATAATAACATTTTATCGCTTTTCCATTGCTTCATTCATTCTAATTTTGATTGCAAGGGCAGTGAGAATAGACAATGCATATCAAATTCTTGTTGGCATTGTCGTCGCCATAGGAACAATATTTTATTATGAGGGATTGAAAAGAATAAAAGCTGCCAAAGTAGCTGCTTTGGAACTTTCATCTCCTTTCTTCGCCTCCATCTTTGCTTTCATAGCCCTTCACGAAACCATGACAGCATTGCAAATTTTTGGCATTCTCCTGCTATTCCTGGGAATATATTTTCTTTCGAAGAAATCATAAAAAGACAACGAATAAGTTTTTCTCTTACCGTTCTTTCATTGGCATGAGATAAAAATTTGTTTCATAAAAGGTGGTATGCTGTCAGTTATTCCTTTTCATTCTTTTCGTGTCGGCGGCAGGAAGCAGGCTTGTTTTTGTAGAGCAATTTTGATGAAGAAAAGCAATATAAAAAAAAAATCGGATTACATTATTGGGTGATGAAATGAAAGGTTGGAAAATATTGGGTATATTGGCAATAGTTGGAATGTTTGTAATGCCATCATCAATTGCGATGTCTCCTTCAATAAATGATGATAGCAAAGAAATAAAAAACATCTTTTCTATGTGCATAGAAAAGGGAATTATGCCAGATATTGAAGAATTATACAGATAATCCAGCAATAGATAGCGATAGAGATGGATTAACAGATGTATATGAACTAAAAACAGGAACAAGCCCTTTCAATCCAGATTGTGATAATGACGGAATTCCAGATGGAAAAGATAAAACGCCCATCAAAATAATCAATCTTGGATTGTACAGAAGGATAAAAGCTGGTGAAGTTTTTAATATAGATGCCACAAAAATTCATCCAAATGCATTCCGATATTACTGGGATCTGGATTATAAATGTGGTGGCTACGAAGATATGGACAACAATCTTTCTCACTGGTTTATGAAGGCTGGAGAGCATGAAATAAAGCTGGTTGCAATAGATAAAGATTTAACACCAACAATATATCTTCTGGCAATCTATGCCGAACCCTCTGTCAAAACCATGGATACAAAAACAGACTGGGATCCTACAGTTGATATTAAAGTAACAGTGAATATAAAAAGATTGAAATGCTATGATAGCGTGGATTGGGGAACAGCAGCAGACATGTATGTTAAGGTATATATTTATGATACTTGGAAGAAAAGTTCTGTTTTTCATAAAAACGATAATGATGTTTCTCCAAATTGGCATTGTGAGATAAATGTTCCAGATAACCAAGAAAATATACCAATAAAAATACAGGTATGGGATGACGATGTGTGGTGGGATGACAAGCTTGATATAGATTATACGAGTAAAGATGAGAGAACTTTAGAAATTACTTATAGTGTAAAGACTGGATTTAGCAGAGAAACAAGAACAGGTGTGGATGCCGGAGCATGGTTCCAGTGTTATTACAATGATTATGACAACGATGGCTTAACATATTGGCAGGAAAAGAATGTTTATTATACAAGCCCATACACCAAAAATAAAAAACAAGCGGTTGTCGTGGGAATAAATGACTATGCATATCTTTCTGATCTATCCTACTGTGTAAATGATGCGAATGACTGGAGAGATTTTTTACACACTAAAGACTATGTAGTAAAATATTATTTAATCAATTCTGCTGCAACAGAACAAAAAATAAAAGATTGTATATGGGATACCATTCGTTTTGCAGATAGCAACTGCAAAGTTGTATTTGTCTTCTCAGGGCACGGAGATAAGTATTCATCTGGAAAGGCATCAGAGTTATGTTGTTATGATGCCCTTAGTGATAATACAAACACAAAGGGAAATTTGAGAGACACTGAACTAAAAGAGGTTTTTGCAGGATATGCAGGCAAATTATTTATATTCTTGGATGCTTGTCATTCTGGGGGGATGGATGAAGTTGTAACCCAAGATACAAATAAGATAAATAGGTATATGACCACAGCATGCACTGCAGATGGGAAATCATATGGATATGAACGATATCAAAATGGTGTTTGGACATATGAATTTATGGAGAGAGGATTATGGCATGGGCAATCTGGGCATCAAGATATGGAGGGAAACTTCCAGTGGGCAAAACAACAACAGATAGATTGGTTAAAAGATAATGGTTATGATGATCCAGACAACTATGCTCAGCAATTTGACGGAAATCCAAATGTATTATTTTATCTATAAAATCATGAAAAATAAAAACTTAATGAAAATTGCTAAGACGTGCATCCCACTGCTCTTATTTATAATGGTAATAACGGGTTGCCTTAAAAGCGAGGAAAAACAGCGGTCTTCTTTGTCCATCATAAATGGAGAAATAATTTTCAATGGAGAAGATATTAGTAAATATGGAAAAGTAAATGTCATAGGGGTAATAGTAGAAAACAGAACATCGTTAGTGCTTTATTGGAT
>JAGGWA010000085.1 GCA_021157745.1 Thermoplasmata archaeon | reverse complement strand
GTGTGAACAGGCTCTTCAAAAGTTGAGAATAATGATGTTGCGATTGCTTTTTTCATTATTTCATTTCCCCTTATAAATTTGAAAAGGTTCCTCCAGAATCCATCGAATCCATGCACGGTTGCAAACTCTCTTACATCCTCGTCGTATATTTCTTCCTCTTCCCTTTCAATCGCCTCGACTATCTCCTTTTCAATTCTCGCCCCCTCCGCCACCTTTTCAAAATTTCTGTTCATCCTCCGTAATATTATGGTATCATCGCCCTCTTCCATTGAAACAGAGGCAGGATATTGATACACACCTATAATATCGAGCACCGACTTTATCACTGCCATATTCTTTTTCCTCAATTTTATTATTATCTCATCATCGCTAACATCTATTGAAATGATGTTATCGTTGGCTACAATTTTCCTGGCCCTTTTAATTATCGACCTTGCTTTTGAAGGCGACATTGCCAAATCATCGTAGCTAAGAAGAGCAATTTGCTCAAGCCTTTTTATTCCCATCGCCTCTATCTTTTTTTTCTCAGATGGTGTAATGCCGAGTCTTTCAAGTTCATTCATGTTTTTCATATGCGAAAGCATTAATATTTTTATTCCAGACTGTTATAGCATTAATGTATCCGTTTGAAGCATTTGAAGAAGAAATAAAGGAAAGGCTGTCGTTAATCGTAAAAAACATAAAGCTTGAGTTGCCTCCAGAAGAAATAGCGGATATGGCGTTCCCATGCTTTTCTCTTGCCAGAGAATGGAAAAAGAGCCCTGAGGAGATAGCAAATGAAATAGCGGAGAAAATAGAAAGAGGAGAATATATTGAAAGAATTGAAGCTGTAAAGGGATATGTCAATTTTTTTATAGATTCAAAAAAACTTGCAAATGAAACAATAAAGAGCATACTAAAAATGAAGGATAAATTTGGCTCATATGAAAGCAATGGAATAAAAATCATAGTTGAGCACACATCTGCAAATCCCAATGGGCCATTGCATGTTGGAAGAGCAAGAAATCCGATAATTGGAGACACAATAGCAAGGATACTCAAATTTGGAGGATATGATGTTACAACACAATATTATGTGGATGATATGGGAAAGCAAGTGGCGGCGCTTTTCTGGGGAACAAAAAATTTAAGCATTGAAAGCAAAGCCACGAAACCAGATCATAAATATGTTGTTTATTATCAGGAAGCAACAAAGCTAATGGAGAAAAATGAAAAGGTGAAAGAGGAAATAGAAGAAATAATAATGGAATGTGAAAGAGGAAATAAAGAATTGCTTGAGGAAATAAAAAAGGTGTATCAACCCGTTCTTGAAGGAATTCTTGCTAGCTTGAAAAGATTGAATATAAGCATAGATGAATTCGTTGAAGAGTCAAAGTTTGTCATAGATGGAAGTGTTTATGAGGTTATTGAAAAACTTGCCTCCATGCCTCAAGCTGGAAGGGAGGGAAAAGCTATATATCTTATGCTTGATGAATTTGGCATACATGGAAGAAATAAAAAATTTTATCTTACAAGAAGTAATGGCACATCCTTATATGCTGCAAGGGATATAGCATATCATATATGGAAGGGGGAAAGAGCAGATATAATGATAAATGTGCTTGGAGAAGATCATAAACTTGAAGCAAAACAGGTGGAGATAGCTTTAAAATTGTTGAAGAAAAAGGTGCCTGAAGCCATATTCTATTCATTTGTCTCTCTTCCAGAAGGAAGAATGTCAACTAGGCGGGGCAGAGTCGTTTATCTTGATGATTTGATAGAAGAAGCACTGGAAAGGGCAATGAAAGAAGTTGAAAAAAGAGGAATGGCTGGAGAAAAAGCAGCGCGCATAGCCAATGCTGTTGCGATGGGAGCAATAAGATACAACATAATAAAGGTGAGTCCAGATAAGGCAATAGTTTTCAAATGGGAAGATGCTTTGAATTTCGAAGGCGAGTCAGCTCCTTTCATACAATACGCCCATGCAAGATGTTCTTCAATATTGAAAAAAGCCGAATTTGAAGAAAAAAGCAGTTATGAATTTGAACATCCATCGGAAATAAGATTGATAAAAACTCTCGCAAAATTTCCTTACTTTGTTAAAAAAAGCATATCTTCAAGAAATCCTTCATTGATTGCAAACTATGCATTTCAGCTTGCTTCGCATTTCAACGCTTTTTACAGAGATTGCAGGGTTATTGGAAGCGATAAACAGAATGACAGGCTTGCTCTGGTTAAAGCAACGAAGCAGGTAATAAAGAATTCTTTGAATTTGCTTGGAATAGAAGCGCTGGAAGAAATGTAATTACGCTATCCTTCTTATCTCATTGTAAACATTGTTCAAAACCTCGTAATAATCAACTTTTCCGCTCTCCACTCTGTCCATCTCTTCATAAAGCAATTTTGTTCTTTCCTCTGAGACAAAATCATGGTAATTGCTGTTGAGATATTCAAAAACTTTTATTCCTTTCTTGGTAGGCAAAATCTTCCCATTTTTCTCAATAATGTATCCTCGAATGAAAAGCTTTTCAATTATGGTTGCATACGTTGATGGCCTTCCTATACCATGCTCTTTCATTTTGGAAATGATATCAGATTGCGTATAAAGAGGAGCTTTTGGCATTTCTCTAATTTCCGCCCTAACCCTAAATTTGCCCGATGGCAATTCCTTCTTCACAGCAACGCTTCTATACAATTCATATGCTAAGCCTCTCGCCCCTACAACACGCTCTTCCACGGCTTCGTTTCCATCATATTTTATCCTGTATGCTCTAACGACAACATCATATGGCGGCGCCAGGCTCGCCATAAAGCGGCGGAAGATTAAATCATAGAGGGCGAGGTGCTTTCTTTCTATGTCTTCAGCATATATCACACCTTCTCTGATAAGTCTTGCCACAAGATTTCGATCCCATGCATGCGTTGGACGGATGCATTCATGCGCCCCTTCTCCAGAGCTCCATCTCTCAACAAAATTTTCTTTTAGATATTCTCTGGCAATTTTGAATCCAGCCTCGCTGACTCGTGTCGAGTCGGTTCTGTGATATGTTATCAAGCCATTCTCAAACAAAGCCTGAGCTATTTTCATTGTTTCATTTGCATTCATTTTTAGTATGGCATTTGCATCTCTGAGCATGCTATCTGTTGTATAAGGCGGCAACGGATTTTTCTTTCCTCTTCTTTCCTCCATTAATTCTATTTCAAGCTCTATCTCGCTTTTCCCAACATTCTTTAAAACGAGACCAAACTCCTTTACAAATCCAACTTTTATTCTTTGCCTGTTTTCATCTGCTCTTTCAATTATCCATCCCAGAACAGGGGTTTGAGCTCTTCCAGCTGATAGATTCCTTTCATTGAATACATCCCATAGCTTCTCACTTAAAACAAAACCAATCCATCTGTCTTCTATTCTTCTCACAATCTGTGCTTTAACCATATTTTCATCTATGTTTCTCAGCTCATCCAAAGCCTTTTTTATCGCTGCCCTCGTAATCTCATGAAATTCTGCTCTTTTAACTGGCTTAAATGAAAGCATGTTTTTCAGATCCCATGCTATTTTTTCTCCTTCCGCATCTGGATCTGTGGCAACTATTATTTCCTCCACCTCGTAAGCAAGTTTCCTCAAAGCATCTATCCTTTTCTTTGCATCATTTATGTTTTTGCTCCCGCACTTTGGACAGCTCTCACGCTCTTCAGTAAACTGATAGTTGCAATCCATGCATTTTTTTATCGACGCATATATTGGAATGAACTTTTTGTTTACAAGGACGCCATGAAAACCCTTGTTTGTTATCAAATCTGTTATATGTCCCAAGCTTGCTGTTATTGCAATAATCCTATTTTCTCCAGCCACCTCATAAGCGATCACATCTCCGTATCTAGCACTTGGCTTGCCAAAAAATCTTGCAATTTGCTTGGCTTTTGTCGGGCTTTCAACAATAAAAAGAGTTGGCTTTATCAGATCCTCATATTTTCTTCTTTTTTTTCTGCTTTCTTCAACTTCTTTTTGCAACTTTTCGAAATCTATTTCCTCCATGCTTTTGAATTCGATATCAAAATAGCTTGCTCTTTCAATGAATGCCGATGCAACTTCTTTATCATCCTCGATCAAAAAAGATGCGCCCTTTGTTATGCCTCCCGTTGTCAAACGAGATGTTCTTCCTGAGCCCTGGATGTATGTTCTTATGTCTGGGAAGATTATTTCATTTTCTCTTATGACAAAATCTTTTGGCTTCACCCTTTTTATTGCTTCTTTTATTGCCTTTTTTAAGTCTTCAAATTCCTTCCTTTTCTCTATTGTTTGCAGAAATGGTATAAATTTTTTTATTTCCTCATCCTCTCTCAATGCACTTGCTATAAATTTTATCATGCTCGGTGGAAGCTCATCTATGCCATCTATTCTTATTTTTGTTACAGGAGCACCGATAAAAATGGCATATTTTATTTCTTCTGGTAAGTCTATGCCTCTCGTTAAAACACCATAGTAATAGGCAGTTCCTATGAGGAAGTTTAGCTTTCCATCTTTAAAAAGCTCAAAAGCTTCTTTGTTTTTTGAAGTAACGAGTCCAACTTTAAATTCCTTCAATTCTTCATGCCATTTCTCCGCTTCTTCAATGCTCCTTGAATATATTATTCCTCCCCTCCCAATTTTTGAAAGAAGGCTTTTAATGCTACCTTCATAATAAACATCAACAATGTTTCTTATAGCCAGTCTTGATGAACCTATATCAAAGTTAAGAAGCTGTCGAAACAAATTTGCTTTTCTTCCTTTTTTTGCTGTAGCTGTTGAGACCATTAAAACTCCTTTGGCCTTCCCTTTCCATGTTCCATCGAAATAAAAGCCAAGCAGGCGTAATATTCTATCGATATTGCGTGACGCTTTCAGAATTGCGTCAACGTCGTCAACAAAAATGAAATCGAAGGTTATATTCGAAAGCTTATCAAAATTTTTTGCAAGGAATTGATTCGTCGTTATCAAAATTTTAAAATTTTTATTTAAAAGGCATTCAAAAAATTCTTCTTTATTCGCCTCCCGATGATAATATATTGCATCTCTTGCAACATCCTCGCCCATGCTGCCAAGCTTTTCCACAGCCTGCTTAACAAGCAATGTTGTTGGAAAAATCAAATAGCTTTTCTTCCCTCTCTTTGCAAGAAAGGCAGCCATGGCAATGCCAAAAGTGCTTTTTCCTATTCCAGTTGGTGCAATGGCTGCAAAGCTTTCCTTGTTAAATATTCTTTTAGCCCATAAACGCTGCAAAGCCCTCGGTTTTCCTATACGGGAAGAAAAAAATTGGAAAAATTGCTCTGCCTCTCTGTTCTCAAAAGCTTTTTCAAGCTTTTTGTTTCTATGAGCGCATTTCCCCTCTTCAATTTCCTCCGTGCTTAAATCTTCATGGCATATAGGGCAGAGATTTGAATATATGGCATGAATCATAAGTTTTCTTTTATTTTGTGCAGCAATTCCGCTGGGCTTTTAACAGGATACTCTATTTTGTTTAATATTTCCTCAATGTCCTTTCCTTTTATCTTAATGCCCTGAAGCCTCTCTGCCAGCTGTCCTTTTTCCACAGGAAAGTCCATTCCCTTTATTTTTGAAAGCACATGAACAGCCCATGCTATGTCAAGTGCCTCAGCCTCATTCATGCTTATTTCAACACTTTCAAATGCCTTTTCTTCTTTCAATTTCCTGTAAGCAAGCTTTGCAAGTCCTCCAGCAATGTGTTCTTTCGGCCTTTCTTCGCCTCCCATGACGTATTCCTTCACTTTTTCCTCGTCAGCGCTCGCTATATTCTTAGCAGTTTGCTCCGTTATGCCCAGAATGGATGCAATCTCTCCGTATGTTTTCATTGCTTCATTTTTTAGAACAACCACATACGCTGCCTCCGCCAGGCTTGGCAGCCATGTTAAGTTGCGGTATTCAACGAGCTTTTTCAAACCGCCGAGCATCTTTATACTTTCCATGAAAACCTTCTCCGCCATAGCATCTATGTTCCCGCCAACAGGTTTCTTTATTATCTCCATTTCATCACCTCTTTATGTAATCTGATAAGGGGGCTATAATATTTATGGTTCCTTCTGGCGTGATTTCAAAAACCCATATGCGACTATCGTGCCCTGTAAGGCGACATCCATCTATTCTTATGAATCTCACAACATCTCCAATCTCCCTTTTATAGAAGCTTGCCTCTCTTGCTGTCATCAAAACTTTTTTATCAAGCACTATCGTCCCATCAACGATATGCGCCACTGCCAGCCCTCCTGCTGCTTCAGCACTCTCACTCGTCTGTGAGGAGCGTTTTTGCGACACAAGCATGCCAGTCTGGTGCCATTTTTTGAGGAAATTGAAGAACTGCCTTACTATTTGACGAGCCGTCATTTCTTTATGCTCATACAAGCCAGTTATGCTATCTATTATCACATTTGTGACTTTCTTTTCTTTTATGGCATAAGCCATCGTATCCATCAATGCCTTTGGATTCTCTCTCAGCTCAACCTCCTCTGAAGCATCGATAACAACAACATTCTTTTCAATCTCATCAAAGTCCAAATCCAAAGCCTTGCTTTTTTCTTTCAACGATGTGTACAAAAAGTTTGCTGGACTCTCGACGGTAACAAACAAAACTTTATATC
>JAGGWA010000006.1 GCA_021157745.1 Thermoplasmata archaeon | reverse complement strand
GGATCATAGCGGGCTCCAGTTATGGGGATGATTAGAAGAGGGTCATCCGAGTTATGAAGAATAACTGGAGCGATGACCCATAGAAGAGACCCGCTGACCTGGGTTCAAATCCCAGTGCTCCCACTAACTTTCAAATGATAAAATGATTAAAATGAAGGAAATAAAAATAAAATTGAGCTGGGGACTCGTGCTTTCAGTGCTTGCAATACTTGCTGGAATAGTCTATTATATAGCGTGGGGAATCCATTATCATGTGTGGGCTGACATTGGAATATACTCCATAACAGCTTTTCTTGTTTCTTTGGGCATACTGGGAAGCATGGCAAGCATATTCAAATCAGGCTGATTTTTTTCTCACGCTTATAAAAAGAATGTCTCCTTCAGGAAGCCATGTTATGTACCCATTTTCATATTTTCGAAGTCCCTCCTCCTTTAATTCAACATCCATTCCATCTATTGTTTCAATTGCTTCTGCCTCCATAGGCAAAAAGGAGCATATTGAATAAATTAAATAGCCATCTTTTTCAACAAAATCCCATGCCTCGTTGATTATTTTTTTCTGCTTTTCCGGAAAATCGTTTACGCCATCAACATATTTTGATTCTGGATTACGCCTAGCTGCTCCGACGCCTGTGCAGGGGGCGTCGACAAGCACAACCCCATATTTTTCTCTGCTGGAATGCGTTTTTATTTTTGCATCGTGCCTCAATGCTCTCTTCTTCAAAGTTTTTATTCTTTTTTCATCTATGTCGTGAACATATATGGCAGCGTTATTTTTTGTTATGGAAGCCATTGCAAGAGTTTTCCCACCATTTCCAGCACAATAATCGAGGATTTTTCTTCCATGTATTGTGGTTATCTTTGCTATAAGCTGGCTGGATTCATCCTGAACATGAGCATATCCATTCTTTACAAGGTTTGAATATCTCGCTTTAGATTCCGCTATTATTGATGTTTCTATGCTACCTTCATGAGCTTTTATTCCCTCTTTTTCAAGCATTTCCATCGCTTTTTTTCTATCCACTTTATTCAAATTCACGCACAATGTTGTTTTTGCCTCCTTGTTTAAATGAGTTACAAAATCTGGTTTATCTCTCAAAAATTCAGCAAGAAAATCTGAAAATGAGTATCTTATTGCTATAAATTTTTCTGAAGGTATGCTATGCTCCACTTCCTTCTCATTTATTTTAATCTCCCCTGCTGCAATTTTAAAATAATTGGCAGGATTTTTCTCAATTCCATAGTAATCCATTATATAATCATACCATCTTTTCCATCTTACAACAGAATGAACAATTTTAGCAACTTTCTCCCTTTCTTCGAAATTTAAACCTGCGTTAGGGAGCACATCGCGCATGCATCTTGCCATATTTCCTTTTCTGAGCCATTTCTTAATTATGGCTATCGCAATTTTTTCCATTTTATCCTGTCCAGTGCATTGCCACCATTATCAAATCAAGAACATCTATTTTGCCATCATCGTTTAAGTCAACGCTGCCATCATAGCCTTCCTCACCAGTATGCTTTCCAAAATGCATCGCAACGATAATCAAATCAAGTATATTGGTTCTATCATCCATGTTTATATCCCATCTTGGATATATCTTAAAGTGCATCGTGCCACTTCTATTCCCATTTCCATTGGTATCGATGGCGTATATGTAAAATGAATAGTTTCCGGGTCTGAGAGAAATATTGAGATAGAATTTCCCATCGAATCCCATGCTTTCATTTATATAGTTTCCATTTGGAAGCGTAACATTGATCCATACCTCTGCAACTCCCGAGGCATCTACAGCGATGCATGTTATGTTAATGAAAATATGAGCCTTCAACGAAAATGATATATTCTCTATTGCTGGAGGAGTTTCATCCATCGAAGCCAATGGCAACCAGTCGCCGCCATGCATGATTTTTCCATTGCAGTTGTATGGCAACATTGTATCCCCTATTCCATCTTTGTTGGTATCACAGCCAGCATAATCGCTCCAGTAATTGCCACCTAGCCAATTTCCACCTATTATGTTAATGCCGGCTGTCTTGCTTATGTTCCATATATTGCTTCCATTGTCGCAGGCATTTATTGTGTTGTCAAAGTAATTGTTGTAAATGAGATTGTTCTCTGCCTGGCTATTCATATAAATTCCCATGCTTGAATCAATAACAAAATTGCTTTTTATTGTATTAAACACGGCATCATCAATTTCTATTCCAGTGGAACAATCTTTTATGGAATTGTTTTCTATGCTGATATTGGATGAAAATTGCAGAATTATTCCATATGTGGTGTTTACAATCTCACAATTTTTTATGGAAGATTTATTGGAATAACCAACAACAATGCCAGCTCCCTCTGGAACAACATCACGGCATGTGCAATTGATTATGTACATGCAGGAAGAATGTTTTATTGTAATGCCATCGTTCAACCAGCAGTCATATATTGTTGCATTAGACGAATTATATACTCCAATGCCAGCACAATCATTGTTGTATAATGATGAGTTATAGATGGTGTTATTCATTGCCCTGAATAAATAAATCCCATATTCGCTATTATTTTCTATGATATTGAAAGATAGATTGTTGTTGCTTGCTGCCCCACCCCATGTTTCATTTGCATGCCCAAGCTCTATGCCACAGGTATTTCCATAAATTTTGTTTCTGGCAATTGTATTGCAATTTGAATTTCTTGAAAGCAATATTCCATATTCTGAAGCATAAACCGTATTATTCCATATGATGTTATGAGAAGCATTATTCCATAGCTCAATATCATCTATTTTGTTGTTGTATACAATGTTTGAAGAAATGTTATTGTAGCAGGAAAGCTCGTATGCAATTATTCCAGCACTATTCCATTCTGAAAGTTGATTGTAAACTATATTGTAAGCGATACTATTGTTGTTAGCATACTGCATGGCAATTCCCCATAACTCATTGTCAAAAACAGTGTTGTTTTCTGCATAATTTCTCTGGGCGTTGAAAATGTTTATGCCTATGTTATTCTCATAAATTTCATTCAAGCTTATTGTATTATTTTCGCTATTTCCAATGAAAATGCCAGTATCCGAATTGTTATGAACACGATTTGAATATATTGTGTTGTTATCCGAAACCGAGTCAACATATATTCCTTCTTGATTATTATAAACATGATTGGAAGAAATACTGTTATTGCATGAACATGTAATCCATATTCCTCTGCGGTCATTGCCATAGACATTGTTGGATATGATTTTGTTATTGTTGGAATGATAAAGGATCAATCCATGAAATGCATTGAAACATATGTTGTTCGATTCTATGATGTTGTTATTGGAATACATCATGCATATGCCTCCCGAAACATTGTGGATTTTGTTTCCCGCAATTGTAATATTGGAAGCATGGTCAAAATAGATTCCCTCTTGTAAGCTCGAGATATTGAAAATTGTTGAATTAACTATTTTGCCATTTTCCACATAATCCAGCTTTATTCCATTTTTGCTCGTATGATATATGCTGCAATTTGAAATTGTAATATTGTGTAATGTGAATGATTCATTGTGAACATAAATCCCATAGGAAGAATTGAATATGGTGAAGTTTTCTATGCTAACATTGTTTGCTTCTATGCTTATTCCTGTGCTGCGATGCCCATCTATGATTGGATCACCTACCAACTTTATTTCCTTATTTATAATGATACCTCCATCGTATACGCCAGGATATACCTTTATTGTATCTCCTGGCATGGCATCATTTATTGCAGCCTGTATGCTTGTGTAGTTTCCCTCGCCATCGCCACCCACATATATTATGGGAGCATGTGCATGAGATTCCATTCCATTCATTTTGAAGAAAAAGCCAATCAAAATCACAAAGGCGAGAATTGCTACCTTTTTCACATTTTCACCTCTAAAATAATCATTTTTGATTAAAATAATTTGTGCTGTACGGTTGCAAAATTTTACATCTCTGCCATGTTTAATATTCTCCTTGCCTTCTTTTCTACAGGCAGATCAATCATTTTTCCATTTAATGTTGCTACTCCCAGCCCCTTCTTTCTCGCTTCTTCTATTGCATTTATTATTTTTCTCGCCTCCTCGAT
>JAGGWA010000178.1 GCA_021157745.1 Thermoplasmata archaeon | reverse complement strand
TGATTCCAATGAATCCTCTATCTTTGTCTTTTACATCATGTGTATAATTATACTTATTGGCTAAAACAATGCTGATGTTACCAAAAGCCCCATCATAATAGTAAGATATGTTTATTTTTTCATTTTCGTGGGTTGTATTCATAAAATTCATAAAAGTTGTGATATTGTTCATTTTTATTCCATTTATCATGTATACGCCATAGCCTCTCTTTATCTTTCCATATGCTGGCGAATTTTTAACAACACCAGCAACAATAATTCCATGAACATATTTCTTTTGCTTTATCTCGCCGTCTTTGAAAAAGGATATGTTATACGCCCTGCCTGCTTCAAAAGATTTGGCTAATTCATCAAAATCTCTGGTATTTTCCACATCGCTCCCATCTATGCCTGTTATTATGCTCCATTCTTTTATTCCTTCGATATTACCGATAGTTACAACCCCTTTTTCTTTTGGTGCAATTGCCGGTGAAAAGACAAATGCAAGCAAAAGAATGGCTATGATGGCGATCATCATGTTTGTAGTTGGACCAGCAGAAAAAACTCTCGCTCTCTTTATGCGCTTCTCTTTCAGCAATTTTTCCTCATCTGGCTCCACAAATGCTCCTACTGGAAAAATAAGGAAAAGTAAGCCAAGTGAGTTTATTCTTATTTTTGCAACCCTTGCAAGTATCCCATGAGAAAATTCATGAAATATGATGGCAATGGCAATAGCAGCTATTCCATACCATATTGGGATAACAGGATTTATTCCGGGCAAGCCTATCATCAGGCGAGGAGATATTGTTCTTGTTATTTTAAAAGATAGATAGACGCTTCTCACTATCAACCATGTTGTCAGGACCATGGCAACTATCGTTACAGCAATGGAAAAATCACCATACCTCTTCCATATCTTCTTTCTAGCTATTCTGTCGATCAACTTTTTTCCTTTTTCAGTTTTCCACATTATAAGAGGACCAACAACAACGAGACGCTCTCCTCCTTTCTTTTTCACTATGTAAAGCAGTATTGCCCAGATTGCAAATGCTATGGCAACTTCAATCAGTACCTTCATCATTTTCTTTCCTCTTGTAAACGTCTTCCATTATATGGTATAGAACACTGCCTATAAATGCTATTAGGATGGCCATAATTAGCTTTGTTATAAAAGAAAATGAAACAATATACTGGCTTATTATCACCTCTATGGGCCGTTCTCTCAAAATCTCTATTATGATATTCGAAAAAGCTGATAAAATCAATCCAAAAGCGATAAGGGAAAATGGTATAAGGATATATTGCCACAGAACCTTCTTTTCTTTAAAATATGTATCGATAAATTTCCCTAATGGAACGAAAAGTATTGCAATTATAAACCACCATATTATTCCATTCACGAATTTTGCAATCTCTTCCTCGTTGCCTGTTGATATGATCCTACTCATTGATATTATGGCTATCATGATAATAAGCACAGATATGATTGTAGAGAATATTGTAAGGCGGCCGCTTTTTAAACCTATGCTTATCTCCCTTGCAATTTTCGAAAGCACGCCTTCGATATGCAAAACCCTTGCCAGCAGATAGAGTCCAAGAACAAGTATTATGAGCGAGAAACCCATTGACGGCAGGCCCAGAAGGGCGGCAGCGCCCCATACCAGAAATATGATGGCAAGCGGAAGCATAAATTTTTTTTGCAATTTTTCATCTTTCATTAGTTTTTTTATCAGATAATAGGTTCCTTCTAAAGTTTCGCTTTGCTTCACAACCACTCTGCGGATTGCATCAACTTTTATTCTGGATTCAATTATGGGAAGAACATATTCATCTTCTGCACCATCGCTTATCAAAATAACGCTATCTGGCTTTGTTTTTTCAATAACCTTATCAAGCTGGCTTGCAAGTTTTTTATCAGATTGTATCCCGACTTTTATATCCCCACATATCGTAGCTATTTCTGCATTTTCAATTTCATCATATGTTTTTATTGCTGAAAACATGCAATTTACATCAGAATCTTCTGGATCAGCTAAAGCAAGTTTTTCAGCGGCTTTCAAATTTTCTTCTCTTCCAATAACTGGCGATGCTACTCCAGCCTTTCTTCCTAAATCATCGTCTCGATCCACACACAAAACCAATACCTTTTTCATTACAAATATTCATCATGAAAGTATATAATAAAATTACGGATTTTATGCCCTAAAAATTTAGAGATAAAAGGAGGAAGAGCTAAGGCAACATGTCTCCAGCAAATGCATCAACATAGAAGGGATCCACATTCACGCCTGCATATCCCGATGCCCACTCCTTCATTTTTTGTACTGCATATGCTGCATCATCTTCAAAGCTCATATAGTAATTCCATCCCTCCATCTGATAGTAAGTGAATACACCATTTTGCATGTCACCTGTCCCATCATATGAATAATCTTTGTTGCTTGCAAAAGCTCCAACCCTTCCATCTTTCACAAGGCCTTTGAAATCACCAATCTGACATGCATCAAATGCAAAGTAAATGTGGCTGGAGTCAGCAGCATCAAATTTGGCTTCCAGCCATTTATGTGTTATATAAACCATGTCTGTGGAAATCATACATGAACCATATTTTTTGTATTTCACTCCATGCCCCGAATAAGTAAATACAATATAATCATCAGCATCTTCACTTGCAAGCAATTCATTGATTTTCTCTTCTATATTGTCAGCTGTTGCCTGCGTATCCAGAAGTGTTACAACATGATAGCCTTGGCCATTCAGGAAGTTTGCCCAATCTCTGGCATCATCATCACAATAATTCAAATCATTTGCCGTGCCATCATAATCACTTATACCTATGCACAGAGCCCATTTTCTTACAACGCCGTCGCCGCCTCCGCTGCCTCCACCGCCGGCGCCATTGTCCACGATGACTGTTATGCTATCAGAGCCAGTGTTGCCTGCTGAATCTGTTGCTTTCGCCTCTATTGTATGGCTTCCATCTGAATATGCAGTGGTATCCCAATCATAGGAGTTTGCTGTTACCACATATACTCCATCTATGTATATGTCTGGCACAGGATCTGGATCATCCTCTTTATCGCTCACGGTTACAGTTATTGTAACAACATCAGAAACAGTTGCCCCATCTTCAGGATTTGTTATAGTAACGCTTGGTGCTTTATCTCTTCCCACTCCTGGAGGCTTTCCCTTAGCTACAATTTCCAGACCTTTTTCAGTCAATATTGGGATGAAATTTCTGTTGTCCTTAAATTTTCTAATTTTTATCTCAGTCGTAGCATTGTTTTCCTCAACCATTGGTATTATGGCTCCAACTAAAAACATCGCCACCAAAAACATGGCTAACATTCTATTATTCATTTTTTCTCCCCCGTTATTAATGCCCTGTCATCTTATAAAATTTTTCAATACTCAAGCCCTTCTATAGCTTTTACACCTTCATCATAATAATGCTTAACTTTTTTCATTTCTGTAACAAGGTCAGCGATTTCTATTATTTCCCTGCTTGCATTTCTTCCTGTGAGAATAACATGCGTTTCTCCTCTTTTTTCAAGCAATGACATAACATCTTTTAGATCAATCAGGCCCATAC
>JAGGWA010000157.1 GCA_021157745.1 Thermoplasmata archaeon | reverse complement strand
TGGCATCCGGCTCAACAATTCTTATGCCTCTTTCCATCAATCCTTTAACCTGCATGTCAAGCGGAGAAGTCTTTTCAGGATGGTAATCTGTTTTTTTATCGTGCGTTGTCTCTATTTTTATTAAATCCCTCGCCCTTACAACGCCTACCAGTTTTTTTTCATCGACAACAGGAATCACAGTAACATTTTGCTTCCTTAACTCACTTATAGCTGTGGAAACCTTGTCATCTTCTTTGATTGGTGAAACCTCCTTCATAATATCTCCAGCCCTTTTATGTCCAAGATTCATTGCAATATCCAAAGCTGTTATATATCCAATTAACTCTCCCTCATATGTTACGAGCAAATAAGGTTGTCCACTTTTCAGCATCACTTGCTTTGCCTTTTTAATTGAATAACTTGCATCTATCTTCGGCAATCCAACAACAAAATCTCCCAATTTTTCATTTGTTGAAAGCTTTCTTTTCAAAAGCTTCCTTATATCAACGATTCCCCATGGCTTCTTTCCATCTGTTACTATAGGAAAAAATCTATCTTCGTATAGATAGCCGAATATGCTGCTCACTTCCTCGTTTTTATCAATCAATTTAAAATTTTCCCTGACAAGACTGCGAATCATATTATGTAATACAATTTTATTTTAATATTTGATGATTTGGAATGTTATTTTGATTCCATGTTATGCTATCCCACCAAATGTTAGCCAACGACAGACTTTTCTTTAACAACTTTACCCTTGAATCTGTCTACGCTAAGCCTATCTATTGGCAAATCAAGTTTCTCTCCCGTTATGAGCTGTGCCAGTAGCTTTGCAACCATAGGAGCAATCATGAAGCCATGCCCGCTGAATCCGTGACAATGAACGAAGCCTTTTAAACGGGAATCGAAGCCAAGTATTGGCAATGCATCTGGAGTGACATCATAAAATCCAGTCCACTGTCGCATTATGTTGATCTGTTTCAAAACAGGAGCATATTTGCCGAGCATATATGCCATTCTTTGAAGGAATGAGAACGTCGGCTCGGTATAATATCCAACTTTTTCTTCTGGTGATGGTATTCCTCCAAGTATCTGGCCGTGACTCATCTGGCTGAAGTATATGCCATGGCGAAAGGATATAACCATTGCATCAAATATTCTTTTTATTGGCTCTGTTACCAGCGCTTCTTTCCTAACAGGCTTATTCGGTATCTCCAAGCCTGCCATTTTAGCAATCTCGCTACTCCATGCCCCAGCTGCATTTACAACAACGCCTGCTTTTATTTCTCCTCTGTTTGTGATAACGCTTTTTATTTCCCCATCCTCTATTCTGAATTTTTTTGCTTCCGTGAATTTGTAAAAAGTCGCGCCTAACTTCATAGCTGCATTTGCATAGGCATAAGCCGTCTTAAAAGGATCAGCATGGCCATCCGTCGGGCAGAAAGTTGCTCCTATGGCCTCCATTCCATCTGGATCAAGTATCGGAACGATTTCCTTTATTTCATCTCTGTCTATAATCCTTACTGGCAATCCTATGCTTTTCTGCATCTCCACATTCTTTTTAGCCTGCGCCATGTCCTCCTCGTTATGTATCGCTATAAGATAACCACCCTGCCTGAAGTCAATGTCAGCATCAAGCTCGTCATTGAGCCTTTCGAAAATCTCAACGCTTTTTTTCGCAAGCAAAGCATTTTCCTTAGTTGACCACTGCTGCCTCACGCCTGCGCCGCACCGCCCCGTGGCGCCCGCTGCAATATGCCTTTTGTCGATGACAACAACATCCTTGCCTCGCTTCGAAAGCTCATAGGCGAGGGCGCAGCCGTTTATTCCTGCCCCTATTATTACAACATCTGCCTTATCCTTCATTTTCACTCACCATGTATATGGCAACTGGAACAACAGGAGGGCGAGCTGTCTGAGGCATGATTTCCTCTATGCTTTTTCCTGTTTCTCTCGCAAGGATACGGGCAGCTATCGGCAAGCAAGTTCTTCCCTGGCATGGCCCCATTCCAAGACGGAGGACCTGCTTTAGTTCATCCAGTGTTTGGCAATCATATTTTCTTATTGCTTTAACAATATCTTCTTCCGTTATGTCTTCGCATCTACAAACAATTTTCATTGGAATGTTATCAAATCTGGATATTTATGGATTATTATTTTTAACTTGTTTGCAGAAAATCAGCAGGAACAAGAAAAATATATAAATGGGTATAAAATTGAATAACATGAAAAAGATTCTCGCTATTATGATTGTTGCTTTGCTGATTCCAGTAACTTTTCCAGAGAAAACGAATGGATATGAAAATGGCAATGAGCCCGCAACGAACGTAACCATATTGTTTTTCTCAACTGTAAAAAGCAGTGGCTCTGGCTTTGGATATCCAACTGGAACTCAATTTTATATACTTCTTCATGGAGGATGGGTGATATGGTATTATAACAATGGAACAACAGTGAACAGATATCTCCTCAATCCGAGCACAATAGAAGGGGAACAGATTGGCATATGCTACACCATACTCGGCATATGGAAGGCGCCCCGCCTGGTGGCGCAGCCTGGCGATATAACAGCGAATATGCTTGTGCTGTTTGGTGTTGTAGTTCAAATGGAGTGAAGAAAAAGTTTTTTTATGGCTGCAACAATACTAATTAATGGATGAAGTGATTCGCGTAAGAGACATAATGAACAGCAATCCTGTTATAATAAGCAGAAAAGCGAGTGTGCTTGATGCAACAAAAGAAATGAAAAGTGAGCGCGTTGGAAGCATTATAATAACAGAGAATGGAAAACCTATAGGCGTGTTAACAGAAAGCGATATATTACGCAAGATCGTTGCTGAAGAGAAAGATGCAGCCAAAACGAGTGTAGATGAAATCATGAGTTCTCCCCCAATAACAATAGAGGAAGATGCAACAATACAGGAGGCTGTCAGGATAATGGGGGAGCATAAGATAAGGAGATTGCCAGTTGTCAAAAATGGAAAACTTGTTGGCATGATTACCGAGCGAGACATCCTGCAAGCATCGCCGCTCCTCATGGATATAATTGAGGAATGGGCTGAGGTGGCAAGGGAAAGGCTTTCATATAGGAAGGGAGAGCAGAGATATTACAGGGGCAAATGCGAGGAATGCGGAATGCTTTCAAATCGCCTTATAGAAGTGAATGGTCGTCTCTTATGCGAATCATGTGCAGAGGCATTGAGGTGATTTTGTAATGAAAGTAAAAGATGTAATGACGAAGGAAGTTATATATGTGAATAAAAATGATGATTTGCGCCATGTGATCGACTTGATGGAAAAGCATAATATAACGAAGCTACCCGTTGTGGATGACAGCAAAGTCGTTGGAATAGTGACAGATAATAAAATAGCGGACAAGTTAGGAAGTATAAGGAGCAAAGGCATTCCTGCTGCCCGCCTGCATGCTTCGAGCGTGATGGAAAAGGAATTCGAGGCAGTTTCTCCAGATACACCCATAGAGGAAATACTTGCCACAGTTGGAGAGCCTGGGCCGACGATGTTGCCCGTCACAATAGATGGCAACCTCGTTGGTGTTGTGACAAAAGCAGATCTGCTTCCGTTGGTCAAAGGAAAGGAAAGTGTGGCAACGATAATGACTACGCCAGTTATTACAGTGAGACCAGATGACAGAATTGTCCACGCCCGCCGCCTCATGCTGGAAAATGATATAGCAAGATTGCCTGTTATCGAGGAAGGAAAAGTGGTTGGTATAATATCTGATAAGGAAATCGCTTTTGCTTTCGCTGCACTGAAAAGGAGTTTTTCGCTTGGACAGCAGCAGCATCAGCTTAAAATGCTGCTTGTAAAAGATGTTATGAAGACGCCAGTAATAACAGCAAAGGAAGACATAAGTATCGAAGAGGCTGCCCAAATCATGATCGAAAAGGAGGTTGGATGCTTACCAATTGTTGGAGGAGATGAAAAAATAAAGGGAATAGTCACAAGAACAGACTTGCTCCATTATTTGAGAGAAAGCTACAGTAAGGGAAGCTTGTGAAGCCAGTCTATGTCGCTCCAGTAAAGCATCCTTATATCATTCAAACCAAGCAAAATCATAGCCATTCTCTCCAAACCAAGCCCCCAGGCAAGCACAGGCTCATCTATTCCAAATGGTTTCGTAACCTCTGGCCTGAATATTCCCGAGCCACCCAATTCGATCCACTTCCCATTCCATAGCACCTCTATTTCCATAGATGGCTCAGTATATGGAAAATAAGCTGGTCTATATCTTATTTTTTCAAATCCCATTCTTGCATAGAATTCCTTTAAAATTCCCTTTAACATGCTGAAATTTGCATCCCTTTCATATATTATACCTTCTATCTGATGAAATTCTGGTAGGTGCGTTGAGTCTATATTTTCCCTCCTGAACACTCTTTCTATGGAAAAAACTTTTGCTGGCGGCTCCGGATGCATATACAAATATCTTATGGTATTGACTGTCGTGTGTGTTCTCAGCAAAGCTTTCAATGATTCATTTTTATCGAATTTATAACCCCATCCTTTTGAGCCATCTATTCCTCTTTCATGAACTCCAGCTATCTTTTTTATTAAATTTTCATCCACTTCTATTTTGCTTGGCTTTTTGCAGTAAAATGTATCCTGCATGTCTCTTGCAGGATGGTCTTGGGGTATGAAAAGAGCATCCATGTTCCAGAATGCTGATTCAACATAGCTTCCTTTTATTTCCTTGAATCCCATTTCTGAAAATATTTTCCTTATTTTTTCTATAAGCTGGCTGAGTGGATGACGTTTTGCAGGGTATATTGAAGGAGCAAAAGCTTTAACATCATATTTTCTAAATTTCTTTTTCTTCCATTCTCCACTTATTATCATCTCATGTGTAAGCTGCGATACCTCTTCTTCAAGCTTAATTCCAGCTTTAACAACATTCCACCCCTTTTCAGTGAGATAAATTTTCCTTTCTATTCTTTCCTTTTCCCTTATCGCCCTTCTTTTTTTCAGCAAATTCGCTATTTTTTCATCTATGAACTGGCCATCCAAAATAGCCTTTAAAGCCTTCTTTTCTTCCATTTCTTTTCCTATTGCTTCCTTTCCTTCATCAGTTATGCTAATATATTTTACACCATCTTTTTCAACGATTCTGCACCATTTTTTTCTCAAGGCCCATCCGATTATTATTTTCGCTTCCTCTTTTCCAAATTTTTCCTCTATTTTTTTGATTGGTTCACCATCAAAATCAAAAATTTTTTCTTCTGGAAGTCCTTCTTCAAGAAATCTTTTTCCTTCTTCGGTTATTTCATATTCCTTTACCAGTTTTTCCTCAATTGAAACAAGCCTCTTTGATTGCAGCCATGAAACAGCATTCATTGTCTTTACCAGTTCCATTTCTATTTCTTCAGGCTTTGCCTTGCCATTGCGCTTGCTTAACTGTAAAAGTAAGTTTTTTTCGATTGGTGAAAGAGCTTCCATGCGAATAAATTAAAATAGGAATATAAAATTAATGCTAAATTCAAATCAGGGGGAGAAAAAAAGAATGGTAAAGGTGGAGGCATTACCAATCTACTCCCCCCTCATCAAAAGGAAATTTATTATTTCTATAAAAATATTTCGAAAAGTTTCAATTAATAAATTTAAAATTTAATTTTGCCATCTTGATCTTGTGAAGTAAACAAGCGGTGGCATTTCTCAAATAAATTTCCTTGAATTCGTATACAGAAATATTTTATATTTGAATAAAATTCTATTTCAATGTCCACGATTATAGAAAAAATATTTTCCATGCATAGTAAGGATAGAGTTGAAGTAGGAGAAACGATATGGCTTGATATAGATGTGAGAACGGCAAGAGATTTTGGGGGAGCACAGGTAGTAAAAAATTTGCTTGAAAATTATGACGGAAACTATGTTGAGAATGCAAACAAAACATTTTTTACATTCGATACAAGCGCACCAGCAAAAACGATAGGATATGCTCAAAATCAGCAGATATGCAGAAAATTTGCCCGCCAGCAAGGCATTCGTGTTTTTGATGTTGATGCAGGTATAGGAACCCATGTTTTGATGGAAGAAGGTATAATCCATGCAGGCGTTACTGCTGTTGGAACAGACAGCCATTACAATATTGTGGGCGCCATCGGCGCATTTGGCCAAGGAATGGGAGATGTTGACATAGCTTTTGTTTTTAAGACTGGAAAAACATGGTTTGAAGTTCCGCCAACAATAAAAGTCCATTTCAATGGAATGCCTTCCGCAGCATGGACAGCCAAAGATTTGGCTTTATTTACAATAAAAAAGCTTGGAAGAAAAGCTTTAGGAAAAGCCATAGAATTCTACGGCGAGATAATAGATGCATTGTCTGTGGATGCTCGCATTACTCTGGCATCGATGGTAACAGAGATGGGTGGAATAATTGGATTCATCCCTCCCGATGATGCAACAATAAAATGGATGGAAATGGCAACAGGTAAAAAAGTAGAGCCCGTATATGCTGACAAAGATGCAAGCTATGACGAAGAAATTGATATCGACGTTAGCAACCTAAAACCAATGATTGCCTTGCCCGGGAGTCCCTCAAATGTTAGAGCTGTGGAGGAGCTGCCATACACGCCAATAGATACAGTTTTCATAGGCTCCTGTACAAATGGTCGTCTCGAAGACATGCATATGGTTGCGAAAATTGTAAAAGGAAAGAAAATAAAAGATGGTGTGACAATGAAGGTCGTTCCTACCACCAGAAGAGTGTGGAAAAGCATGCTCGAAGACGGAACAATGAAAATTCTGGCTGATGCTGGTGCAATCATAAGCAATCCTGGCTGCGGCGGCTGCGCAGCAGGGCAAATTGGCATGACTGGCGAAGGTGAGATTCAAATATCGACTGCAAACAGAAACTTTAAAGGGAAGCAGGGGCTTGGGGAAACATATCTGGCGTCGCCTGCCACGGCAGCAGCCAGCGCCATAGCTGGATATATAACGGAGGTGGAAAATGATTAAAGGGCGAGTATGGAAAGTGGAAAGAGATGGAAAGCTCATAGATGATATTGATACCGACATGATTTATCACAATAAGTATCTGCACATCGTTGACAGAAAAGAAATGGCGAAATATGCCTTCAGCAACCTTGAGGGATGGAAAGATTTTCCTGAAAAGGCAAGAAAGGGAGATGTGCTAATCGTCGGTGAGAACTTTGGATGCGGTTCTTCCCGCCAGCATGCCGTTGATTGCTTCATTTCTCTGGGAATAGCAGCCATCATCGGGAAATCATTTGGAGCAATATATAAAAGAAATGCAATAAATTCAGGCCTTGCAATCTTGGAATGCAAGGATATAGACAAAGCAGATATAAAAACAGGAGATGAAATTGAGATAAATATCGAAACAGGAGAGATTTTTAAGAATGGTGTTGTTGTAGCAAAGGCTAAGCCGATGTCAAAGATTCAACTCGAAATATATAAAGCTGGCAATCTATTTGAATATGCCAAGAAAATGAAATGAGAAAAATAAAGATAAAAGGTGGTAGAAAAAGACTTGCTCTCTTTATTTTAATAATGTGGCTTATCGTTCTCCCTTTTTTCATTACCGATGACTTTTCCCTTTTCTTTAAATTATTCATAATAATAAGCAACATAGCTGGATGGAGCCTCATCATTCTTCTTTTTGTTGAAAAAGAGGGAGGCAAAGGAAAAGAATGCGGAGAAAAAGTGAAACAATTTGTGGAAAATAGACGCATTCTCTTCATTCTTTTACTGGTTGTAATATCAAGTATTGCCGTAACTTCTTTTTTTGATTTATTGTTCCCAATTCTATTTTCGGGTGTGATGGCAATTTCTTTTTTCGGTGCCATGCTCAACAACATATTTCATCCATTGGAAGATATGCTCTCGATATGGTATTTTTCAAAAATAACCTCTCCCGTTTTCATAAAATTTCTTATTATTTTCACTATCTTTTGCACAATCTTGTTTTTGCTTATAGAGGATGTAGCCATATTTTTTCTTTTTATATCATATGTTTTTGCTGGAATAAATTTTGGATTATATGCAATGGCAAGATGGAGGATAAAAATCCATACTCCAGAGTAAAGGAGGGCATAAGCCTTATTTTAAGGCAAGCTTAAGCCCAGAAGTCGGCGTTGGAAATTACTTCCATTATTTTTTTTGATATTTCTTCTATATCTACTTCCATTTTCCCCTCCCCAGCGGGTAAAATAAAAAATGCAGCAGTATATTATAACTTTTTCTAAATTTTTCAAGCAATGGAAATTTTTGTAATTGCCCTCAAAAATCAGGATAAATCAAAAGGTTTTTATAGGACGCTTGCACAATATTATATTATGATCGTAACTCTTGAAGATTTAGCTGCTGCTATCGCAACTCGTGTGAATATCGATATCGAGTCAGCAATGAAGGATGCAAATTTCGTTATGGATTTATTTGGATTTGAGGACAGAATCATAGACAATATTTTGGAGCCAGAAGACAGACAGCTCTTTTACATTCTGGAAGAGGAAGGTATGTTGATTACTGAAAGAGAAGAAACAACCATATATGATGGAAGAAGCTGGCGAACCCACTACTGGTATTTAAATAAAGACATGATTTTAAGATACAGAGAAGGAAGAAAAGAGAAGAAAAAGGAAGAGAGGGAAGAAAAGGATGTGACAAGCGTATATGAAGAGATCCCGGATGAATTATGGTTTAGCAGAGAGCTCTGAAAGAATATCCTTAACTATATCTCTGAAGCCATCGAAGCCAACGGGGCGGGCTATTACGCCGCGGGCGCCGGCCTTCTGAAGTTCTTTTGCCCAGTCTGTTCCGAAATATGCTGTAAATCCATATACTATGGCATCGGGATCAATTTCCATTATTCTTTTTGTTGCCTCCACGCCATCGATACCAGGCAATTTCAAATCCATTATAACGAGCGTGGGCTTTTTCCCCTTGCTAAACAGCTTTTTATACATTTCAACTCCTTCCTCACCTGAAAAAGCCTGATAAATTTTGACTTTTAATGGAGCGAGATATTCTTTTATCAATTCCTGAATGGGTTCTTCATCTTCAACTACCAGTATGCTTATCATGCTTGATTATCTTGCAGGAATTTAAATCATTTTGGGTATATTTCCTGTTGCCATGGTGCGAGTGTTGAAAAAGCACCCATTTCTTCCCATTTTTCATCTGTAAGTCTGTCATCGATGGGTTGTTTAAATTCGTAATAGCTGAAGATTGGACCAGCTGAAAGATAAATGTTTCCGTTATCTTCATATGCCACTATAACCAAATCAATGTAGCCAACTCCTTCTTCAAGACATTTCATTGTGTTCAAATCTGTATGCACATCTGCAACCATCGTTGTTTTTATCGCTTCCCTGTTATATCCTCTCGTTATATCCGAAATTGCATCGATAAAACCTGTGAAAAATGTTTCATATTGCTCAATACTCTTTCCCTCCAGCTCATCTATTGATATTTTTAAAGCCTCATCAAGTATGGAAGCAAGTTTTTCCATCCTGTATTCCTGGCTTTCATTCAATGCATCCAAACTTTTCAAGCCATTTAATGTCATGTTTACCAACGCCTTAAGGCGGAGATAAAATTCTGGAACTGGCTCTACATATCCCTTGCTTTTGACAGGCATTGCTGTGAGGCGAGCAGTATAGCTCTGCTTTGCATACAGTATTGTATCATGCCTTAACTCAGTCCATGAGGCGAGGCAGGTCTGCAGTTCCTTGTATCTCCATTCCTTGTTGCGCATAAAAACAGGGTAGCTCTCATCAAATCCATGTAGCAATGGTTGCAAACTAAACAGCCAGCTAAAGTAGAGGTTGCGGTTCCATTCCTCAATGCTCAAATTTCCAAACTCTCTTCGAAGCATCTCAAGCTGCTTATGATAGCTTGTGTTCTCGCCTGCGTAATCAGCATCGCCTTCTTTCTCAATAATATCCAGAGCATCATCAGAGCCAAGCACAGCCATCACATCCAGACCGCGTGGAAAACAGCGGGCGGCGCCGCCCTCCGTGTACTCCATGGTGAAGGGCTTTCCATCGCCGACATACATGCCCACGAGGGGAGAAACAAGTTGCTGGAATATGTATGAATCTGGAACATATCGCTGCCCCATGAAACGCATGCCTTTTGTTTCATTCATCATTTCATTCCATTTTTCAGGGTGCGCTGGATCTATGCTGATTATTCCGCTCCCTCCATATATTTTTGGAGTATTCATTTTCTTTAGCTCTTCTCTTATTTTTGAAAGCTCGCTTTCAGTTAGGGTGGCAATGCTGAAATTTCCATCGAAAATTTTGTTTAGTGCTTCGATATATTCGTATGGCGTTAGATCATCTGCCGTTCCAACAAAAAAGGAGGTTATGGAATATATTCTATCCCATATTTCCATACATATTTTATCTCCAGCCCTCGTATTTTCCAAATCAATTGAAATAAGTATTGCCTGTATTGTCGCTATTTTTGCATCTTCCTCGCTGACCATTCCTTTCTGGAGGAAAAAAGCCATTCTTCCATACCACATCATGGTTTTGAAATACCTCTGCAATTTCTCAGATTGCGTGTAGTGGCCGCGAGGCACATATTGCGAGTAGTCCTCTATGTAATGGAATATGCTGCTGTTCTTCATTCCAGAATGCTCTTCAATATTATCAATCTCTTTATTGACTTCATCTGCCACGTAATCAGGTATTTTTTCCTTGCCACCCAGCAAAATCAGGGCGACGCCGAAATATGCAACATTTCTTCTCGCCGCTTCTTTAACCATGCCATCATATGTTTCATAATCTTCCTTGGACTCCTCAAACATGGCCTTTGTTAAGTTAATTAGTTCTCCATAGAATTCATCTTCTTCCAGCTCCTTTAAAATTTCGTTGAATTGTATATGATACAAATGCAGGAAGGTATCGCTCGTTATAAATATTGGCACTCCCATATTTTTCAATTTTTCATAAACTTCAGAGAAATTATCATTTTTCCCATATTTTAAAATAACAAAGCCCTTATCCTCCAAAAATTTTGTTTGATTCTTCGTTAAATTGAATAAATCGAGCATGTCTTTATTTTTTATATGGTCAAAGTTTAAAGGAAGTTCATAGGCAAGAGGATTTGCCTCTATTTTTAAGCCATTTAGATGATAGAATGAAGCAATTTTATACTTTGGATTTTCAGAGGGATTTGATGCTATATCGCCTATTTCCAAACTTTTCTTTTCCATGCATCCAATCAAGCTTGTCATTAAAAACATTCCCAATATTGCAATAGCCAGCAACTTCTTCATGATAATAGAATGGAAACATATTTAAAAATTAATGGAACAATCATGAAATAATGAGGCTATTGCCTGTCATTTCTTTTGGTTTTTTTATTCCGAGCAAGTGAAGCATCGTAGGAGCAATATCTCCGAGATTTCCATTTCTAAGCTTTAATTTTCCAGCCCCTATTATTATGAATGGAACTGGATTTGTTGTATGTGCTGTTTTCGGCTCGCCATTTTCATCGAACATCTCTTCAGCATTTCCGTGATCAGCTGTTATAATGGCAATTCCATTGTGTTGGATTATAGCATCGACGACTTTTCCTATGCATTCATCAACTGTTTCAACAGCTTTAATGGCGGCATTCCATACACCCGTATGCCCAACCATGTCGGGATTTGCATAATTTACGATTATCACATCATATTTTTCAGATTCTATTCTTTTTATGAGCTCTTCTGTAACCTCATAGGCTGACATCTCTGGTTTTAAATCGTAGGTTGCTACTTTTGGAGATGGAATGAGGCAACGCTCCTCTCCTTCGAAAGGCTTTTCCCTGCCGCCATTGAAAAAGAACGTGACGTGGGCATATTTTTCCGTTTCAGCTATTCTCAACTGCTTCATTCCATGCTTTGATAACACTTCTCCAAAAGTATTTTTTATTTCCTCTTTTTTAAAAGCAGCATTTATGCCATCGAAGTATTCTGTAAGGGCAACAAAATGTATGGACAATTTTTTTCTTTCAAATTTATCGAAATCCTCGTCCACAAATGCATGCGAAAGCTGCCTTGCCCTGTCGGGACGAAAATTGAAGAATATGACGACATCGCCATCTTCGATGACATCGCCTGTTATAACAGTTGGTTTCACAAATTCATCGTTCTCTCCATTTTCATATGCGATTTTTATCGCTTCCATCGCATTCTTCGCCTTTCTTCCTTTTGCTCTCGTGAGAAGATCATAAGCCATTCTCGTTCTATCCCATCTTTTGTCGCGATCCATTGCATAGTATCTTCCGACAATGCTTGCTATTCTTCCCACTCCAATTTCCTTCAATTTCTCCTCAAGTTCCTTTATATGCTGCATCGCGCTTCGCGGCGGCGTGTCCCTGCCATCGAGGAAGCAATGAATGGCTACATTTTTCACGCCATTTCTTTTAGCCATTTCAAGCAATGCATATAGATGCTGCATCATCGCATGAACGCCGCCATTTCCTATCAAGCCCATCAGATGGAGTTTTTTCTTTTT
>JAGGWA010000097.1 GCA_021157745.1 Thermoplasmata archaeon | reverse complement strand
TGACGTTTCTTTTTATGTACTCGGCTGCTTGTTCCTCGGCTGTTCCTCCAATTTCGCCAACCATTACTATTGCCTTCGTTTCCTCATCTTCCTCAAAAGCTTTCAAAGCGTCGATGAAAGTCGAGCCCGTTATTGGATCCCCCCCCAAACCAACGCACGTTGATTGTCCGATGCCAGCTTTGGAAAGTGATGCCACGATTTCGTATGTCAGGGTGCCAGAGCGAGAAGCCACGCCAACGCTTCCTTCTTTAAATATTATGTTGGGGAATATTCCAATTTTTGATTTTCCTGGAGATGCTATTCCAGGGCAATTCGGTCCTATAACACGAGCCTTTTTATACATTGCATAATGCACGAATTGCATTGTGTCATGGAATGGAATGTTTTCAGTTATGACAACGATAAGCTTTATTCCAGCATCCAATGCTTCAATAACAGCATCCTTGGCGAAGGCGGCAGGCACAAAAACAATACTTGCATTTGGTTCCATCTCCATTGCATCTTCCACGCTATCATAGACAGGCACACCATGAACCTGCATTCCTCCTTTGCCAGGCGTTACGCCAGCAACAATATTTGTTCCAAATTCCTGCATTGCTTTAGTATGAAACTGCCCTTGATGCCCAGTAATTCCCTGCACCAATAACCTTATATCTTCATCTACCCATATCGCCATTTTAACCACCTAACTCCGCTGCTTTTTTTGCAACTTCCTGGAATGAGTCGACGGCTATAACATAATCCTTAAGCATCTCTCTTGCAACATCTTCATTAACTCCTTTTATCCTTGCAACAATTGGTGGTGTCTCATTTGCCTGCATAAATTCAATTATTCCTTTGGCAACGGTATCACATTTCGTTATCCCGCCAAATAAATTTATCAAAATAACTTTTGGCTTTGCCTTAACCATTATCTCCAGAGCCTGCTTAACTTTTTCTGGGTCATCTGTTCCGCCAAGATCAAGAAAAACACCCCCTTTTCCATTGAATTCGTTTAAAGCATCAAGTGTAGCCATTGTTAAGCCGGCGCCGTTTGCAATAACACCAATGTTTCCGTCGAGCTGGACAAAAGCTATTCCTTTGCTCCTCGCTTCCCTTTCCAATGGAGTTAGTTCAGCATTTTCTTTTGGAAGCTCGCTATGTCGATATATAGCGTTATCATCTATTATTATTTTTGAGTCTAAGGCGAGAGTTTCTCCTCCCGCAATAGCAAGAGGATTTATTTCCACAAGCTCACAATCCTTTTCAACAAAAAGACTGTAAAGATTGCTTGCTATTTGCCTCACTTCTTTCGGAATCTTACGCAAATGATACTGCTGCAATCCTATCAATGGATTGATGTATATCTTTTTCACGTCTTCCTTCATTGATTCGATGTCAACTCCTCCCTTGGAAGAAAACATCATTAAAAATTGTCTGCTGCTCCTGTCAAGGAAAAAGCTCAGATACATTTCTTTTTCAATGCTGGCCTTTTCTTCAACCAAAATTTTTTTGACTCTCTCCCCTTTAATTTCCATTGCCATTATTTCATCGAAAGCCTTTCTTGCTTCCTCCATATCATTTGCAATCTTTATTCCGCCTGCTTTGCCGCGCCCACCTACCAAAACTTGGGCTTTTAAAACCCATGGAAATGGTATGTCTATTTTTTCCAGATCCTCTTTTTTATCTATGACTTTGCCTTTTGGGACAGCGATGCCATAGCTGCGAAACAATTCTTTTCCCTGCCATTCAAACAGTTTCATGATGTTATATCTCAGCTATTTTAAAATTTAGTGTTTGCTTAGTGTTTTCTATCCAATGTATAATCCTCCTGTAACAAGTATAATTTCTCCAGTAACATAGTTTGCAAGATCACTCGCCAGAAATAAAGCAACATTGGCAACATCTTCAGGCTTTCCTATTCTTCCCAATGGAATTTGCTTTTCTCTCTCCATCCTCTCTTTCATACTATATCCAGCTATTATATCTGTGTCTATTGTTCCAGGAGCAATCGCATTAACATTTATTTTTCTGCTTGCAAGCTCGATAGCCAAACTTTTCATCAAGCCAAGCAATCCAGCTTTGCTGGCAGCATAATCGGCGCCATGAGAAGAGCCTTTTAAAGCAAGCTGAGAAGAAATGAATATTATCTTGCCTCCTTCATGCATATATGGAAGGGCATGCTTGCAAATGTTGAAAGAACCCTTTAGATTGATTCGCAAGGTTTCATCCCATTGCTCCTCGCTCAATTCTTCAAAATTTTTTCTTTCATATATGCCTGCGTTATTTACAAGAATGTCTATCCCTCCAGCAAATTTGACGAAATCTTCCACAATTTTTTTAGCTTCCTTATAACTCCCAACATCTCCTTTCAACAGAACTCCTTTGCTATGCTCATTCACCAACTCGAGAACTTTCCTTGCCTCATTTTCGCTTTTAAAATAATTTATTCCAACGATTGCTCCATTCTTGGCAAATTTTATTGCAATTGCTCTTCCTATGCCTCTCGATGCTCCTGTTATCAATGCTTTTTTACCTTTCAGCATCATTGCAACGCTTTAAGCATCTTCACAACAGCTTCCACTGCCTGCTTCGCCCTGTCGATGCGCTCCTCCGCCTGCAGCCTGCTCATCCCATGCCCTGTGATGCCGAGCCCAACCGGCTTTTCATATTGCAAAGCCAAATCCATGATTTTTCGTGAAGCCTGCTGCATTATGACTTCATCATGCTTTGTCTCTCCCTGTATGACGGCGCCAAGAACAACGGCTCCATCTATGCTTATATCCTGCAACAATTTTTTTAAAGCGAGCGGGATATCAAAAACACCTGGCACATTTATAATCTTTGCAACCTCTATTCCAAGAAATCGAGCATGCTCCTTTGCCCTCTCAAGCATCATCATTGTAATATCATAATTGAACTCAGAAACAACTATGCCGATTCTGATAGCTTCTTTATCCTTTTTCATGTGGATATATCTAAAGCTATTTTATTACTTTTGCCATGAGCATAACAAAAAATTATAAATTGAACACGCTTTTATGAGTATGGAATTTGAGATAAGGGTTGCCAATATATCTCCCCCTTTACACGAAGATGATTATAAAAAGGTTGCTGAAAAATTTTTGAAATCAATTGGATATATGAAGGAAAACGATGATTCAAATTCAATTTCATTTCGTCTTTTTGAACTTTTTTTAATTCACCCCAATCGCCGGTGGACAGTAGATGAAATGATCATGGAATTAAAGGCCACGAAATCAACAATATACAGACACCTGAACAAGCTTAAAAGTATGGACATTCTTGAGGAAGAGAAAATTGGCGGGAATAACAAAGTTAAGAAGACTTACAGACTTCGTTATGGGAACATTGCAAAGGCATGGAGTTTTGTTGAAGCCCATGTCAAGGTTGCGATGGAAAATTATAATGAGACTGTAACCCATCTTCAAAAATTGGTTGAAAGGAGGTTTTTAAAATGAAGGAAGAGGAAATGGAATTGACGATTGGTTCAAAATATGTAATATATTCGGCGAGCAGCGATAAGGAAGCGATGGTTACATCTGGAACTTTTGTTGGATACACATATATAGGGAAAGAAGAAGGAGGAATATGCATAAAAATGGATGAAAGTCATGGAACAAAGAAAGGGCTGATAAGAATAATACCAATAAGCATGATTCTTGCCATAGATGTGATAGAAAGGAAAAGGAAGAGAAGCAAAAAGAAGAAAGAGGAGGCAACACATTATTTCAGTTGATAAAATGCAGATTGGAATAGTAGGAAAACCAAATGTTGGCAAAACAACTTTTTTTAACGCCGCCACACATGCCGATGCAGAGATAGCCAACTATCCTTTCACAACAATAGAAGCAAATCAGGGCGTTATGTATGCTCGTGTTAAATGCCCATGCAAGGAATTTGGGGTCAAATGCAACCCTCGCAATTCAATATGCATGGATGGAATAAGATATGTTCCCATTGAAGCCATAGATGTCGCTGGACTTGTTCCAAAAGCTCATCTTGGTCGTGGCTTGGGAAACAAATTTTTAGATGATTTGAGGAAAGCTGATGCTTTGATTCATATTGTTGATGTTTCAGGCTCTACCGACGAGGAAGGAAGGCCGTGTGGCATAGGGAAGCATGATATCAGCATGGACATAAAATTCCTCGAAGAAGAAATAGATTACTGGATTAAAGGAATAATAGAGAGAGACTGGCATCGCCTCGCCAATAAATGCAAAATAGAAGGAGAAAAGATTGAAAGAATGCTGGCAGAGAAACTCACGGGGCTTAAAATATCCGAAGAAAAAATAAAATATGCAATTAAAAAAGCTGAATTGCCAGAAAATTTCACAAAATGGGGAGAGGAGGAGCTATTAAAACTTGCTTCAAATATACGCCAGATAGGAAAGCCAATAATGCTTTCATTAAACAAAGCAGATATCGCTCCTCCCGAGCTTGTTAAAAAATTTGCAGGCGAGTATGCAATTCCTACTTCTGCTGAGGCAGAACTTGCCTTAAATAAGGCTGCCGAGCATGGTATCATTTATTATCGCCCAGGAGACAGTGATTTTAAAATCTTGAAGGAGCCAACAGAAGCACAGAAAAAAGGACTGGAATACATAAAAAAGCATGTTCTGCAGCGATATGGCTCAACTGGTGTGCAGCAGAGCATCGACAAAGCAGTTTTTGATTTACTTGGCTTGATAGCTGTTTTCCCTGTTGAAGATGAGCACAAGCTCACAGACAAAGATGGAAATGTTTTGCCAGACGTATTTCTAATGCCTTCTGGTAGCACTGTCATAGAACTTGCAGAAAAAGTTCATAGTGAGCTGGCAGAAGGATTCATAAGGGCTGTTGATGTTAGAACCAAGAAGATTGTTGGGGCTGATCATAAGCTAAAGCATGGCGATATTATACACATAATTGCAAGATAAATATATAAAGGAAAGCGTGATTCATTTCATGGTTCTGCCCAATGATTTGCTCGAGGCAAGCATAAACAGGAATGTTTCGTTACTGCTCAAAGACGGAAGATTGCTGAGCGGCAAACTCTCCGGCTTCGACCAGTACATGAATATCGTTATAGAGGACGCCATCGAGGAAAAGGAGGGGCAGGAGCAGCGCCGCCTCGGGCGCGTCGTTGTGCGAGGAAGCACAATAGTGAGTATATCATTTTTATAGGCTTTGGGCTATATTTCATAAGTATTTTAAATGAATTGTTTATACTTATTTGGTGGGTAATTGGAGATAGATGAGATTGATAAAGAGATATTGCACATATTACAGAGCAATCCTGAAGCTTCGCAGAAGGAAATTGCATCTCGCATTAAGCTGTCGCAACCTTCTGTGAGTGCGAGAATAAAAAAATTGAAAAAGAATGGATTGATTGCACACGTTATCGGGATAGATATAAAAAAAGCTGGGTTGCATGTTGGAAAAATAGAAGTGAAGGAAATAGATGAAAAATTCAGGAATTGCCCACGCATTTTGAGCATTCTTGAAACGAATGATGGCTACATTGTTTTTGTTGTCAGCGAGGACTATCCGAGCATGGAATATTTTGTAAGAAAAAATTTTGGAGAAAAAATAAAAATCATTTTGGATGCAAATCCAAATTTCGTATTGCCTTTGAAACTCAATGAAAATGGTTGCAGCAGTGATTGCATGAATTGCCCATACTATACAAATCAGCGTTGCAGTGGTTGCCCTTTCTCGCCACATTATAAAGGAAATTTATGGAGGGTTAAGAGGAAAAAATAATGTATCGTCTGTTGCTTGTCTACCATCCATGCAATGAGAGCATCGATGAAATTTTGAAAAAATTTGATGTTGAGATATGGAAAGAAAAGCATGGCAAACAATGTTTTGCCCGCATATTGCTTCA
>JAGGWA010000122.1 GCA_021157745.1 Thermoplasmata archaeon | reverse complement strand
GTCCAATAGCTCGTTGGCGTTCATTATTGGAGGTATTTTAAACACAATTGTAAATGCAAAGGGTATTAAAATATGGTGAGCTAGGCTGTGTAAAACAAGATAAAATTTAATTATGGGTTGCCTATTTCCTTTTGATAGAATGAAGGAGGTAGCAGAAGTAAGGGAATTGAAGGAGAATAGATACATTATTATCGATGGAGAACCATGCAAAATTGTAAGCATAACGACATCCAAACCAGGTAAGCATGGAGAAGCAAAAGCGAGGATCGATGCTATTGGCGTGTTTGATGGACAAAAGAGAAGTGTTGTTTATCCAGTTCGCCATAAAGTGCAAATTCCTGTCATCGATAAAAGAACGGCCCAGGTTGTTGCGATAATGGGTGACAAAGTTCAACTCATGGATATGGAAACTTATGAAACATTTGAGATGGAGATTCCAGAGGAGTTCAAAGGAAAAATGAAAGAAGGAGAAGAAATACAATATATACAGGCAATGGGAAAGAGAAAGATAACAAGAACATGATTTTTGCCGATGCAACCTCGCCATATCATGAGGCAAGATTTGTCATAGCTGGCGTACCATATGAAGATAAAGAGATGTCTTTTAGAAAGGGTACATCGAAGGCTCCAGATTATATAAGAGAGTTGTCATACAATTACGAGAGCTACGATATTTTTACAGGCGTGGACTTCACTCTTGCATCTATGCATGATGCTGGAAATTTCAGTATAGAAGATGCAAAAAAATTTGTCGAGAATGCAATAAAGGATGGAAAGATTCCCATAATAATGGGAGGGGCCCATTCGATAACGCCACATATTGTGCCCTACAATGAGATAGATGGAGTCGTTATCCTTGATGCGCACGCAGATTTTAGAGATGAATATTTGGGAGACAAAAATAGCCATGCGTGTGCTACAAGAAGAATTTTTGAAAAAGTCGGAATGGATGGCGTATTAAGCATTGGAATTCGTTCCATATCAAAGGAGGAGAAGGAAGAAGCTGAAAAGCTTGGCTTCCGATATTACACATCGAGGCAATTCAGTTTGAGGCTGGTTGATGAAATAAGGTATGAGAGAGTTTATTTAAGCATAGATATGGATGTTTTTGATCCATGTTATGCTTCTGGCGTGAGCAATCCAGAGCCTTTCGGACTTGGCTACGAGGTCTTCGATTTCATTGAAAAAATCGCCCCCAATGTTGTGGCCATGGACATTGTCGAAACATCTCCGCCTTATGATGATGGAAAAACTGGGTTGCTCGCTGCCAAAATCCTAACCAACTTCGTCGCCTGGAAATCCCTCATCTGAATGGATTCCTTTTTCCAACCACTTCAAGGCTTGCAAGCGCCGCCGTCGCCCCCTCGCCGCATGCCGTAACGATTTGACGGATGCCGCCTGTTATATCGCCTGCTGCATAAACTCGCTTTACGCTTGTTCTTTGCAATCTATCAACTTTGACATAGCCATGTTCATCGAGCTGGGCGCCCACTTTTTTTGCCAACTCATTGTTGGGCTCTTCCCCAATCGAAACAAAAACTCCTGAAGCCTTTATTTCTTTAATTTCTCCGGTTTTAACATTTTTTATTTTAACACCCTTGACCATCTCATCTCCAAATATTTCCTCAACAACACTATTCCATATGAAATTCACACCTTTTTGCTTCGCCTCGTCTTCCAAAATTTTCTCAGCTCTGAGCTCATCTCTTCTATGTATGACTGTAACATTGCATCCTATATCCTTCAAGTAAATTGCTTCCGATATTGCTGTATTTCCTCCTCCTACGACAACAACATCTTTTCCAACAAAAAATGGTCCATCGCATGTTGCACAATATGAAACGCCTCTTCCTCGAAATTCCTCCTCGCCTTTTACCCCAAGCTTGCGATGCTCTGTGCCAGTGCACAATATCACAGCTCCAACTCTGTAGCTTCTTTTTGAAGTGATGACATCGACGCCATCATCATAAACTTTCAAATCTTTTACCTCTTCCAAGAAATGCATTTTTGCATATTGAGAGGCATGATCTTTCATTCTTTCCATCAGCTCAGGACCTTTTATTTTCTTAAAACCCGGATAATTTTCAATGTCATCAGCCTCGCTGGCCAACCCGCCGCCCATTCCCTTATCAAATATAACAACGGTTGCTCCGCTTCTTCCAGCATAAATGGCTGCTGAATAACCTGCTGCGCCTGCTCCTATGATGGCGATATCATAATCGTATGACATGGTTTTGGATATTCCATTTCATATTTAAGTTTTAATGTTGTCCAGTCTTACCTCTTTCTCTTCTCCTCCTTTAAAAACGGCTTTTATTTCATTGCTCGGGATGACATTTATTTTTTTGCATCCTGTTGCAATTTTCACCCCATATGCAACATCTTCATTTCCATACACATCTATCTCTTCAAAATGTTTTGGAGCCATAGCTGCCAATTTTATTCCTGCTTTCACATCATCATTAAAAACTTCTTTTTCTCTCGCAATGTTATACAAGTCAAGAAAGATATCTGGCTTTGTATCCCGTAATGTTGGACGTGCTATTCTTGCATCTTTAATCAAAGACAAATCCAAATCCTGTATGATATAATCTTCTTTGAAATATTCTGCCCTTGCCATTAAATTGCCCATTGGATCATAAATCTGGCTTCCTCCCCAGAATACAAGATTTTCTTCTTCGCCAACAATGTTTGAATAAATTATAAAAGAAGTGTTTTCGATGGCTCTCGCTGGGAAAACCCTCTCGAAGAATTGACGAGATGTAGAAGGAGAGGCGGATATACATACTATAAAATCTGCCCCTCTCAAAGTCATGGATTTTAAAAGTTCCGGAAAGAAAATATCATAGCATATGCATAATCCTATTTTACCAAATTTTGTTTCAAATATCGATGAATTGCTACCCTCCTTAAAATAAATTTTTTCTTCAAAAGGTCCAAAATTTGCGAGATAATTCTTTTTGTATATCCCAATTCCATCTGGTTTGACCAATATGGAAGCATTATAAATTATACCTTCTCTCCCCTCAATTGGCATTCCAAATATTACGCTCGCATTTTTTTGCTTCGCAATTTCTTTCATTTCATTTATTGATTCCCCATCCAAACTTTCAGCAAGTTCAAATAACTCATCTTTGCACATATAGCCTGTTAAAGAGAGTTCTCCAAAAACATACAAATCTGCTTCTTCTTTATCCATGAAGCGCACCATCTTCTTCAAATTCTTCTTTTTATTACCAATTTTGGGCTCCATGTTTACTGCCATTACTTTCATCGCAAGAAATAAATTGAAATAAAATATAATCTTTTGCATGCTTGAGATAAATGAAAAAGAAGTTATTGAAATAATAACCAAATTTATAGAAGAATATGTTGAAAAGGCTGGTAAGAAAAGAGTCATTATAGGCCTATCTGGGGGAATAGATTCAAGCCTTGTTTTAAAGCTTGCTGTTATGGCTCTGGGAAAGGAAAATGTATATGCAATTTTTTTGCCTGAAACAGCAACCCCGCTAAGTGATTTTGAAGATTCGCGCCAAATGGCTCGATTAACAGGCGTTAACTACACAACCATAGATATTTCTTCAATTGTTCATTCGGTCGTTGGAAAAGATGAGCTGGATAAAGTGGCAATTGGAAATATAAAAGCGAGAATAAGAATGATTTATCTGTATAAATATGCGAATATGCTTGACGCCCTCGTATGCGGAACTTCAAACAAAACTGAGCTGATGCTTGGATATTTCACAAAATATGGTGACGGCGGCTCCGATTTCATGCCTATAGGCGATTTGTATAAAACGCAGGTTTATATGGTGGCGAGGCATCTGGAAATACCAGAGAAGATAATTAAAAAGCCCCCCACAGCCGGATTGTGGAAAGGGCAAACAGATGAGCAGGAACTTGGTCTGCCATATGAGAAAATAGATGCGATACTGTATGGAATAGAGAGGAAGCGTAGCATGGAGGAAATATGCAGCATTGCTGGTGTTGAAATTGAAGAGGTTCGGAGAATATATGAAATGGTGAAGAAGAATGAGCATAAAAGAAGGCTTGCAATAGTTCCAAAAATAGGATTCAAAACCATAGGCATAGACTGGCGATTTCCATTGCAGATGGATTAGTCTACGTATTTAAATATCCATTCTCTGTAGTCCTCATTATCGTTATCCACCCATACATTTGCAGCGTTTATCTCATTCTTTCCATCGTTATCGAAATCTCCAATGCATGTTACAGCAAGCGCTCCATGTGTGGCATTGATCAAATATTCCTCATTGTAGCTGCTACCATTCCATTGCAAAACATGAACGTAATTCGTTCCAACCGCCACTTCAGGCATTGCATCGTTGTCAACATTTCCAACATCTATTCCTTCTATTGTGGAATCCTCACCATTCCATATTTTATCATATATTTTTTCGTAGCTGCTTCCATTCCATCTGTATATGCAAAGGCGGGGGTAGTCAAATGTGACATGTATCTCCTTTATTCCATCGCTGTTGCTATCCTTGGCAACACATCCAAATATCTGATGATGTTTAATTTTATCAACAAGAATATCATTGAATCCATCCCCATTCCATTTTAATACTCGCAGGCTGTCACCATCTCCAACAAGCACTTCATTTTTTCCATCATTATCAACATCGGCAATCCATGGAAAATATATTGCTCCATTGCCTTCCCAGCTTGCCTTTTCAACAAACTTGCTTCCATCCCATATCAAAACGAGCAATGAGGGAGCATTTCTATAACCACCTGTAACAACGAGCTCATTTTTTCCATCATTATCAACATCGCCAATTATGCAATCAAGCGTTGTGCCATCTTCATCCTTTTCAATTATGATGTATCTTCCAATTAACTTGTAGCCGTGGCCATTCCATTTGAATGCTGAGACATGACGACCCCATGCTATCGCCACTTCATTCTTTCCATCGTTGTCAGCATCGCCAATAGCAAAACCTGTTGCGGAGCCAAAAGGCTGCGGCATGCGGAACCAATTATCGCCAATATGCATCCATACTCCGTAGCCAATTCCAAAAACTGGGTCAATTATTTTTGCTTCCTCGTAATAGCCATTGCCATTCCATTTCATTACTCGCAATATTGGATCTCGCCCACCAATAAGCAACTCATTTTTTCCATCGTTATCAGCATCGCCAACAGGCTGTGGGCCTTCGTAACGGGCAGACCACCACCATAGCTTTCCATAGCTCTTTTCCCATTGAATTTCAAAATGTCCAGTAGATGCAATTTCTCTGCTTGCTTCATTGCTTTTTTCAACATGCATTGTTTGAAAAGATGCCGAAGATGTAAAAGCAAGAATCGCTACCATAATGATTATTATCCTCTTCATGATGGTTTAATGCAAGATGCTATTTAAATTTAATTTTGCCATGATGTGTTACTTTCCTCTATACACCCCATGCTACCCAACATAGCTTATATCAAAATCTCCATCAAAACCATCATACATCTTTGGATATTGTATGGGAGTATCTCTCCATTCGTTGTATTCATCTGTCTTTTCTGCAGCATAGGGAAATGCTTCCTCCGCTGAAATCCAGCCATCGTTGTTCGTATCGAGCTCTTTCATTGTCAGAGCCCCATCTGGTTTTCCATCCTTCGGGAAGAAATCATAGCTTGGCTCCATAAGGAAATATGTAAAAACACCATTTTTAATATAGCCGCTGCAATAACTCATTCTATCTGCAGCCGATGATGCAAGAATAACTCTTCCTTCTTTTCCTAGAT
>JAGGWA010000002.1 GCA_021157745.1 Thermoplasmata archaeon | reverse complement strand
GGAGCTTCTGGATCATCTATACCAACTTCACGAGGACGCAACAAAGTGCAGCCATAGTAAGCGGAAACTTTTAACCCTTCCAATGGATTGATAACCTTGCTTTTTATTGTATCAAATCCTATTTCATCTCTCAATATTTCCAAGAAATGCTTCACTTCTACAGTTCCTTCATAATCTGGCTCAGTATCCATGAAGCTATTTATTGTGTTAAGCATACTTGCATTACTTGTCGCCAAAATATTGCTCCTCTTCAAAACATTGAAGCACATTGAACATAAAACAACGAGGCGATATTCATTGTCAAGGATGCCATCATCATTCATCTGCTGCACTCTAACCAAATTTCGAATGGCAGCGACATGGTGCATGACATCATCGCTTGTAAGCGAGGAGACGGCCCCGCAGCAATTCCATCGCGGCAACTCCACAAGCTCTATTCCAAGGTGTTTTGCAGCTGCCATGGCAGCCTTCTCAAAATTCTTTGCATTTTTTTTGAGTGTGCATCCTGGATAATATGGCAACTTCATTTTATCATCCCGTAAATTTTCTCAAAGCACTTACGATTGCTATAGGAGGCAAATCTTCTTCCAGCTCTTCCTCCTTAACCTCCTCCAAATTTATGTGATCCTTATTTTTCCTTAAATGAATCTGACGCAATGCTTCCGTTACCTTTGCCAGATCAATGCCGCGAGGACATCTTACCGTGCATGTGAAACATGAAGCGCAGATCCATATTGCTTTGCTATCCAGCACAGCCTTATCTCCTATTTTAACAGCATGCATTATTCCAGCTGGAGTGAAATCCATTTCATCTGCCATTGGGCAACTTGTTGTGCATATTCCACATTGTTCGCATAATGTTACGATTTCACCACTTATTTCTTCTACTTTCGCCAACAATTCATTTTCTTCTTCCTCAATATGATAGTAACTCATCTAACCACCTCTATTTCCCGCAACCTCATTCTCTTCTCCTTGCTTATCTCCTCGCTTTCAGCAATCTCGTGCAACTTATTTGCGATCTTCACAAATTTCGGAAACATTACTGTAACAAAAGTATCATACTGGATGCGCTCTGGAGATATTCCAGCCTGCTTCAAGATTTCTCTCGCTTTTTCAACATTTTCTTTTATTACATTTAAAGTCCCTGGATACGGCGAGACAGCCTCCTCACACTCTCCTAAAAATATGGCATCTGCTCCAAGTTCAAATGCCTTTATCATCATCTTTGGTGTTATTCTGCTGCTCGATGGAACCCTTATTATAAATGTATCTGATGGATATTTCATTTTAGATGTTCCAACACCGTCCGCAAGTGTATAAGTGCACATATCATCGGCAAAAATGAGTATGCGATGCTCTCCCTCTTTCTTATTCTTCACAGCAGCCTCTATCTCCGCCATAATTTCATCGTTTGAGAATATTTTCAAGTCTATTGCATCTCTTGGACACGATGAAATGCATGCACCGCATCCCTTGCATATGGCAGCGTTTATTCTCGCTTTTCCATTCAATTTTATCGCATCAACAGGGCATGCCTCGATACACTCACCGCATCCATCGCATTTTTCTTCATACACTATTGCCTTTATTGGACTCAATTCAAGCTCTCCCCTATTCATTATCGCCATTGCTCTTGCTGCCGCTGCGCTTGCTTGGGCAACGGTATCTGGAATATCTTTAGGTCCCTGAGCTGTTCCTGCTACAAATACTCCTTCTATGGGTGTATCTACAGGGCGGAACTTTGGATGTGCTTCCTTTAGAAAGCCGTCTGAAGAGCGCGGAAGCTTCAGCATTTCAGCTATCTTTAACGTGCCTTTGCTTGGAACGAGTCCAACGGACAAAACAACGAGATCAAATTTCTTCTCTATTATTTTTCTTGTGAGTGTATCTTCAACGCGAACAATAACTTTTTTTGTTTCTGGATCTTCCTGCAGTTCGCCAGGCCGTCCTCTTATAAATTTAACCCCTAACTCCTGCGCCCTCCTATAATATTCTTCAAAACCCTTTCCATAAGCCCTCAAATCAGTATAGAAGATATATACATCGCGAGAAGGATCAGCTCTTTTTAACAATGAAGCAAGCTTTGTTGCATACATGCAGCATATACGGGAGCAATATAAATTGCCAACTTGCTTGTCACGAGAGCCAACACACTGTATGAAAGCAATGTCTTTTCCTATTGGGCGTATAAAATGACCTTCCGCCGCCTCCACGATCAGGCGCTCGAGCTCTAACGCAGTAATGACGTTCTGGAAACGGCCATATCCATATTGTGGCTTCTTGCTGGCATCAAAAATTTCAAAGCCAGTTGCAACTATGATGGTATCGATATCCAGATTTATATATTTTGGAGTGTCATCATAGTTGATAGCATTTGCCTCACACGCCTGTTCGCACAGCCCGCATCTCAAAGGCACAATACCCAGGCATGCATTTTCATCTATAACATGGGCATGTGGAACAGCAGTTGGAGACGGAAGATATATTGCTTTTCTCTTTGTCATTCCCAGATTGAACTCATCTGGCACGCTAACTGGGCAAACTTTTTCACATTCCCCACATGCCGTGCATTTTGAAGGATCAACATAACGGGGCTTTTGCTTGAGCCTTACTTTGAAATTGCCCACGCTTCCAGATATATCAAGAATTTCCGTATATGTAAGCAAATGAATATTTGGATGATCAGCAACATCGGCCATTTTTGGCGAGAGTATACAGGAAGCGCAATCCTCTGTTGGGAAAGTTCTGGAGAGCTGCGCCATGTGGCCGCCTATGCTTGGCTTTTCCTCAACCAAAAAAACATTGAAACCAGCATTCGCAAGATCCAGAGAAGCTTGAATTCCAGCGATGCCGCCGCCTATAACGAGAACATTTTTCCCTATTTTTATTGCTTCTCTCTCGACTGGCTTTGTTCTTCTTATTCTTTCAACTGCCATCGCTGTAAGAACTTTAGCCTTTTCAGTTGCTTCTTCCGGTGTCTCATAGTGGGGCCATGCTGATTGCTCTCTTATATTAGCCATCTCAACCATGCTTGGATTCAGTCCCGCCTTAACCAAAGCTTTCTCAAAAGTGCTTCCCTGGAATTGGGGGGAGCAAGCTGCAACAACCACGCGATCAAGCTTATATTCTCTAACATCATCTATTATTGCTTTCTGTCCGCTCTCAGAACACATATGGCTTATGCTCCTTACCACTACAACATCTGGTAGCTTGGAGGCAAATTGGGCTACTTCTTCAACATCCACAGTATCTGAAATGTTTCCTCCGCAATGGCACACATATACGCCTATCCTTGTCATGTTAACTCCCATTATTATTTTCACCTTTATCAAATTTGCCATTGAAAGCTTCATTCATCAGTTCTGTATAGTAATACAATGGCATTTCCTCAAAACCGGGATAAATCCTTTTAACATCTTTCTGGCATTCTTTTAAATTGAAATAGCATAACGGACAGCTTGTAACAATGGCTTCCGCTCCTCTCTGGCGGGCATTTTCTATTATGTGGCGAACTCTTTCCACAACAATCTCTTTATTGGTAATGATGTTGTAAGAGCCGCAGCATTCATTTTTCAATGGCCATTCTACTGCAATGCCTCCAAGCGCTTCAATCAACCTTTCCATTATGGATGGCTTTTCATAAGAATCAATGGCTACGCTTTTCGGCCGCAACAAAGTGCAGCCATAGTAGGCAGCATATTTTCTATTCAATGGCTTTTTAACAGCCTTTTTTATCTCCTCCATTTTATCCTTCAATAGCTCCAAGCCATGCAGGATTTCGATGCCTTTATATTCTTCCTCATCCATGAAAGCTTTTATCCTGGCAAGATTGCTCTCGTCCTTGATAAATTCCTGAGCCTGCTTCAGCGTGTTATAGCACATTGAGCATAGAACAATGAGACAATCAAAGCCTTCTTTCTGGGCATTCAAAATATTGCGGACTGAAGCAACCTTATACATTATGTTATCTTTAGCAAGACTATAGACAGTGCCACAACAATACCATTTATCCAATTCTTTCAACTCTATTCCTATTGCTCTATATGCTTTCAAAGCTGCCTTTTCAAATTCTTTTGCATGCGTTTTCAATGTGCAACCAGGATAATATGCTACCTCCATTTTTTCACCCCGTAAACTTGCGCATTGCAGCCACAATTGCAATTTGAGGATAACTTTTGTTAATCTTTTTCAAATCAATGTAGTTCACATTGCTTCTCAATTTTATCTCCCTTAAAGCTTCCATAATTTTTGCTATATCAACATTTTTTGGGCATCTCACACCACATTGATAGCATTGCGCGCAAACCCATGGTGTTTTTGCATCCAAAACACTTTCATCATTCCTTAATATGGCAAGTATAATCTGATTTGGCATTAAGTCCATTTCTCCCGTCATAGGACAGCCTGCAGTGCATCGACCGCACTGGTAGCATGCATACAAATTTTCTCCACTAATTTCCTCAACCTTTTCAAGGAGCATTTTTATCCTCCATAATTTTTTTAACTATTTCAATTGCGGCAGGAATAGCCATCTCTACCTGAGACGAAAGTTGCTCACCCACTTCTATCTTTTTAATTCCAATCCCAATTATTTTGACTTCTGGCATTTTAATATAGCGAGATAAAATTTTGTAGGCAGAAGGAAAGCTTATGTCGTGATTTGCAACGCTTTCATTGTATTCATCAATGCTTATTTCCTTTATTCCAATTCCATGGAAAGCATCTACAATGATAGCAAAATCGTAGCCAGCTATCATCTCCGCGAGCTCGATGCCACCAGCTATAGCTTCCTTTGCATTGTATCCCATGTTCCGAAGCTGTCTTGCAATTTCCAGCCCAATGGCATCGTCACCCAGCAATGGATTTCCCACACCAACTATAATGCTACGCATCTCTCCTCGCCTCATAAACAAGCTTTCCGTCTTGGTAAACGCTTACAATTATTGGAGCATGACCAAGGGCATGGGAAGCACAAGCCAAACATGGATCATAACAGCGGAAAGCTGCCTCCACCTTATTTAAAACAATGTCATCTATGTTCCCATTCTTTATCACTTTCTTTGCAGCATTGGCAACGCTCATATTTATGGCAGCGTTGTTGTTGGTCGTGGCTACAATCAAATTCACCATTTCAACGATTCCTTGACTATTCAGCTTATAATGATGAATCAGCACGCCGCGAGCAGCCTCAACAACTCCTATGCCTTCATGCGGCGATGAGGGCGTTGCTCGAATATCATCACCTGTTATTTCATTGCTTTTAGCCAGATCATACATTCTTTCAGCAGCATTCAGCATTTCTATAAGGCGGGCATGATAGTAGGCAAATGTTTCATGAACTACGCCATTTTTACGCAACTCCTCAAATTCTTTTTGCGCTGCCCTGCTATTCATTCCATCTGCCACATTTATTCTTGCTAACGGGCCTACTCTATAGATACCGTTATCCTCGCCATCAACGAATCCTTTCCATCCTATTTGCTTTAAATAAGGAAACTTAACATAGCTCCAGTCTTCAACATGCTCCTCAATATAGTTGAGTATCTCTCTGCTCGTTACTTTCGCAATTTCATTACCATTTGGAGAGACAATCCTTATTTTTCCATCGTAGTAATTTACCCTATTCTTATCATCTACGATTCCCATATAATATGTTTTTATTGCATCCAGGCCAAGCAATTCATTCCATTTTGGCGTCGAGAAAACTTCTTTGAATAATTGCATGCTTTTCATTGCAAATTGTATGCATGATTCTGCTTTCTTTTCTATTTCTTCCCTTTCCTCCTCATTTATTCCCTTGCTCACTCCCCCAGGCACAGCAGACACAGGATGAATTTCTCGCCCACCAAGCATTTTAACAATTTCCATGGCATAGCGACGATGTTTTATTATTTCCTTTCCTAATGCAAGGCCAAATTTTTTTATTAAACCAATAACGTTACGCTCTTCTTTTGGAACATCCCCAAGCAGGACATCGATGCCTCCAAGATAATACAAATGCAAGCAATGGTCATAAAATATGTAAGCATTGTAGAGCAATTCTCGCAACATTTTTGCTGTTTTTGGCGGCTCAGCATTGAAAGCCATATCCAAAGCTTTTGCCGCCGCCATGTGATGAGCTTCCGGGCAAACGCCGCAAATGCGGGCCGTTATGATTGGCATATCCTCCGCTTTCCTTCCAACGCAGAATTTTTCAAAGCCTCGCAACTCAGGAATAATCATATAGGCCTTGCTTACATTTCCATTTTCATCGAGCAATATGTCTATTTTTCCATGCCCTTCAAGCCTTGTTATGGGATTTATACTAATTTTCATCTTTATACCTCCCTTCCGGAAGAAGTTTGGCGGTAGAATATTTAAAGAAGGTTCCAACAACATCTTGTATGCTCTCTATGATTTTTTTCTCCTTTTCTTCATCATTTCCATCTATCAAAGATGCTACCGCTGATATGGCAGCGATACCTGCCATGCCATCAACGCCGCCCATGCAGCCTGTGCAAGGAATGTTTGCATTGATACACTCTGCTTTGCATCCTGCTCTCGTTGCCAAGCCCATGCATATGATGCCTTGAGCAAGGAAGCAACGACCATCGTCTTTGCTGCTATGCCATCTTTTTATCTCTTTTATTTCAATTTTATCTGGCTTGCTATCACGCCTTGGGCATTCATCACATAATGCCAAGTTTGAAAGAAAATCCGTCTTGCCATTAAGCAAGGCATTCAATGCTGCTTCCAACACTGG
>JAGGWA010000079.1 GCA_021157745.1 Thermoplasmata archaeon | reverse complement strand
TTTGGAGGGGAGCCACCAACATTCATTATAGAATTGCCCCGCTATATGTTTCCAAAAATAAGCAACGCAGCAAGAGACATGTGGGAGAAAGGCAAGTGGTTCATAATAAAAGCTGGGACATTCATTTTCATCGTTGCCATAATAGTATGGTTCCTGTCAAGCTTTCCATGGAATGCCACGCATGGAGGCGTGGACATAGAAAATTCTTATGCAGCTGTGCTCGGACACGCCATAGAGCCAGCTTTGCGCCCATTTGGCTGGCGGTGGCAGGCGGGCGTCGCACTATTTTTCGGCTTTCTTGCTAAGGAAGCGATAGTTGGGACATTTGGCGCGCTGACGGGCGAGTCAGCAAGCGTAGCCGTAGCAACATGGTTCACTCCTTTAACGGGATTCGCTTACATGGCTTTCGTTTTGATATATTTTCCATGCGTTGCAACGCTTGTTGTCATGCTTCGCGAGATAGGAAAGAAATATACCCTCATCACAATAACATACACGATTAGCCTAGCTTTCATCATTGCTGGATTGATTGAATTGATTGGATATGCAATAGGGATAACATGAAGATTGGAATAAAGGAGAGCAGGATCCTGGCATCATATGCTGTTATGGCAGCTATTGCATATCTTGTGGTTGCGATTTTAGAAATAACGGGAATCAAAATAACTCATGATATATTTGGAGGACTTGCATTGATTGTAATATCTGCGATATATCTTGCGGGAATAAAGGAAACTATAGAAAGGAGTTACAAAGGCATTTCTTTCATATTTGGAGGCATCATACTGTCTCTAATCTTTGGAATAATGTATTTATTCATTTTTCTCGCTGGAATTCTTGAATATGCAATTGGCGAAGCATCATTTCCTTCCATTAGGATAGAAATAATTCTCGCCCTCTTTATTACGCCTCTCGCCTATTACATTTACAGGGTGATAAAATGATATTTGAAATAGAAAATATGGCATTTGAGCTGCCAGCATCCACGCTTTTGACAGGGCCCATGGCGGCGGCAAAGCCAATATTTGCACAAAAATTTATGGTGGAATGGATCAAGAATGGAGGCAGGGTTGCATATTTTGCAACAAGCAGCCCTATCGATGGCGTGATATCAAATTTGAAAGTGCTTGGCTTGGATGAAAAAATGTTGGATAAAATAACATTCTTCGACTACAATCCACAAATGAAAGAAATTAAAGAGATTGAGAAAGGATACGCAGGGAATTTCTCTGATGAAGGGCAATTGAAGGAAGCACTGAACATGGTAAATGATGGCATTGTGGTCATTCCTTCATTCACTCTTCTTTTAGTTGGAGTAGAGGATAAAATGGCTTTGACATCCGTTTTAATCAAAAATTTATTTGAAAGAGATATAACAAGTTTTGTTGCTGTGAATTCGGCAATGTTTAAAGATGTAAATAAGATGCTCGAAGAAAAAGCTGACAACATTTTGGAATTTATAAAAAAGAAAGATGGAATATATATTAAAGTTGTAAAATTTAAAGGAGAGACAGCATTTAAAGAATGGTTATTCGATTTCCCGATGCATCTTTTCCATAGAACGAAAAAAGAAGTGGCGGAAAGGACAGCAAAGCTCATAAAAGATAAGAAAGGTTTATAATGGATGGAGATTTTTAAATTATGAATCCAAAAAATGGATGCTTCATTCTAATTTCTGCATTCTTGTTTATCTCTCCTTCCTTGCAGCCTGTAATTGAATGGCATACAAGAATTTCAAAACCATTTTCAATTGAATATCCTAGCCAGATTGAATGCATGAAAAATGGCTACGTTGCCATAGTTGAGACACAGAATGTTATAACAGGGAAAAGTGGAATATTGGTTGTAAAATTGGATGAAAATGGAAGGAAGCAATGGGAAAAATTTTATGATAGCGGGCGTGCTTCTTTATTAGCTTTAAATGAAAGCTTCGTTATTCTCCTTCCGTATGGTGAGAAAGCATGTTTGATAAAGACGGATGGAAATGGAAATGAGATATGGAATTATACCATAGATTTTTCATACAACTTTAGTATGGCAAGAAGCATAATTAAAATTGGAAAAAGCTATATTTTTTCGTTGGAAAACATGGAAAAAAGCATTCTTGTAAAAATCAATGAAGACGGCGCAATTGAATGGAAAAGAATCTATAATGGAAGTGTTTCGATTGTAAAAACAGGAAATGGATATGTGGTTGTTGATGATTTTGTATATCTCAAAAATTACACCGTTATTGAAAAATATGATTTTGATGACAATATTCAATGGAAAAAGAAAATAAATGGCACGAGCTACAATGTTTTTCCTGCCATCGATGGATTTTTACTTGAGTATGATTATGGTGGAAGGACATTTATTAAGTTCGATGAAAATGGGAGGCAGCAATGGAATAAAACATTTGAAAAAGGAATAAAAATATCTTCATGCAGTGTTGACAACAGCAGCTATTTAATGGCTGGAACAAAAATACGAGAGCCATTTCCAAAGGAGGAGGGCATTTTGATAAAGTTGGATAAAAATGGAAATGAAATATGGAGGAGAACATATTTTATGCCCCGCTATAACCTTGGAGGAATATTTATTATCTATGGCGTTGGCTTCATCGATGCAAAGGAATGCGAAAATGGAGTTATAACCATTGCTTATAGATCAGACTTTTCCAAAATGAGTGAAAAATTGCTTCAATTTATCAATTTTCAATCAAAAATTTCAAGTTTATTGATTATTTACATGCCATTTTGAATTTAAGTTATATGAAATTGCTTCA
>JAGGWA010000031.1 GCA_021157745.1 Thermoplasmata archaeon | reverse complement strand
TTTTTCTATCTGTTATATCATGAAGAATAACAGTTTTTCCAAGTCCATTTTCATCTTTTATGGGAGAGATGCTTACATGGTAGCATCTTCCATTTATTTCCACATCAAATCTGTCTTTTGTGGCATCGAACCCGAACACGTTTTTGAAAGGCTTTCCAACAATTTTTTTTGCCCGCGCCGCCGCCAGCGCTGCCTTGTTGGCGTATATTATGTGGCCCTTTGAATCCACCACAACTATTCCATCTGATATCGTTTCTATTATTCTTTCTTTTGCAATCGGGATGACATCAAAAGCTTTTAACTTTGCCACAGCCCATGTCATTAAAATCCCGCTAACAAAAGCCGTTATTGGGGTTGTGTCGAAATGTTTGAGTGGTTTCATGTAGAAGAAAACATAAATTATGTTTCCAATCCACGGAATGACGGCACCAGCAATCAAAGTTGCAATCCTTCCTCTGTAGACAGAAGGAAAGTAGAGGAAGGCATGCAAAAGAAATGCAATCGAAAGGAAGAGAAGAATGTAGGAATAGGTGGCATGAATCCAGAAGAAATTTCCATGCGTTAAGAGAAGAGCTGAGGAAGAATTAAAACTCGTCAACTCGATCTTTTTCCATATTAAATGATGCCACTCATTTGTCCATGCAAGAAATGTTGTCACAGCAGGCATTATGAAAAGAAGAAAAATGTTTCTTCTGCTGAGCCATTTATCTTTACCTGTATATTGTAAGATTGTTATGAACCATGCAACGGGAATCGTTGTTATTCCAATATATTCAAATTTTGCCCATAATATCTTTGCATTTATATCACCACTCCATATCTCCATTGCATATCCAAATGACCATATTGCAGATGATACTAAAAAAAGAAAGAAGAATTTGTAATTCGGATACTTCTTCAATACAAATACAGATAAATAGAGCGAGACGATTGCTGTGACAAGCAGTAAAACTGAATAAGGGCTATACATACTTATCTCAAAATGAAAAATTGCACATCTGGAATTGTGATACTATTCTCATTTCCAGCCATATCATAGGCTATTGCAGTTATATTGTACACTCCTATTGTGGCAGGCAATCGCCATTCATATGGTGACTTTTCAACACTTTCCGCAAGTTTATTCCCCAGATAAAATTCAACCTTTTGCATACCAGAAAGACTATCATTTGCTATGGCAACTATGCTCATTCTTCCAATTATCATTGTATCTCTTGGATATCTTAGTGTGATCTTTTTCTCACCCCACAAATAGGTATAGCCCGCCTCAAAATTTTGGAAAGATATGGAAGGTTTTATCTTATCAATTTTTATCGTAAGGTTTCCATATTTTTTATTTCCATGCTTATCTGTGGCGTAATATTCAAAAAAATGCTCCCCATTCTCTTTCAATTTTACGGGCATAACATAATCCATCCATAGCCCGCCATCTATTCTGTACTTGAGTTCCTTTATTTTTGTTTGATTATCCCTTGCTTCAATTTTTATTGTAACATTGCTATTGTACCATTCATTGCTGCATTTTCCATCAATATAAAGCCTGATATATGGCGCTTCTCTATCTTTCTTTTCAAAACATCCTGTAAAGGTGGCAAGAACGAATATGGCCACTATAGCAACTACCTTTCTCTTCATATCCACCATGCTTCGCCGTTAAACTGCGTTAAGTCGAGATGGCCCCAATCATCAAAATCATTTTCCCCATGGCTCCCATCCGAATAATCAACAAGTTTGAAGACATAGCGATAGTTCATACAGCTTTTATAATTTCCATATTTCCAGTAATCAGCCTGCCATGGGAAGCGAGTGTTATCATTATCGCATCCTGGCGAATTGCTGCTGAATATCCCCAAGTTATGGCCAAGCTCATGCATCCATACGCTTGCTAAAGCAGTGTAATAATCGCTTCCCTGCAATCTTAAAGCCCAGAGCCAATCGCGCACATACTGCACGCCCACTGTAAAAGAATCTATATAGAACATGCGCCCGCCAGCGGGGCGATAGCTCCAGTAAATGTTGCTGCACATCAGGGCATAATGGAACACGCCCCTCTTCCAGTTATGGGCGTCTTCATTCATGAAATATTTCCATCTTATCGCCTGTAATTCTTTTCCCGACAAGGCATCATCATACGGCACATAATCGCCTCCTCCATTCCAGCCATCATCGATGTGCAGCGTGATGTTATGCCTCGCAAATGCTGTTTCGACGAGCCATTGCGATTCCTTCGGAAATGTGTAGTCAGCCTGCCATGGATGCTCTGCCTTCATGAAATCTACCTCGACGAATATATCTTTGGCGAATGGATCAGAATACCACTGGCTTGTTTCCCATTCCTCATAATTTGTTAAGCCATCGTTATCTGGATCGATGCTATGATTGTTCCATACTATTGGGCTGTATCCATACTTATCTTCCCACCATGAAGGAATTCCATCCTCATCTATATCAACATCATCATAATTCTTCGTTGGGTCCAATCCATATTTCAACTTATCCCAGTATGTCATTCTATCATGTGTGGAAATGTTATAGTAGCGCTCATACACATCGAACCATATCTCGCAATCATCCTCGTTATAATTTCCGTCTTCAAAACCTGAAACATGACCGTAACCATCGCTATCATTGAGCCAGTCATCCCCATACCACTCACCAGTTGTTAAATTGTAGAATATGGTTACTGCTTTTCCTTCCAGATATGGGCTTTTCCCTCTTCCAATATCGCATGGCCTATCTATCAAACCTTTTTTCCATAATTCTATTTGAATTGGAATAACACCATTCGTATAATTTACGGTGAGAGAGGCAACAGGCCATTCTATCTCTGTCTCTTTTCCTTTATATTCCTGCTGCCACCATATGGCGTTGACTCCATTTATGAGCACTTTTAAATAAAATGCTGGATTTTTTTCATCTACGCTCATAGCCCTTATTTTATTTATTTTCACTATGACCGTAACATTTTTTGGTTGATCTGCAGCCACGGATGTTGTAACTTTGTTATCATTATCGTTTGTGTTTTTAAAAGCAAGTATGGATGTGGGCACTATAAAGAGCATCGCTATCAGTAAAGCCATCTCCTTTTTCATACATGTTGGAATATTTATTAATATAAGTATTTAACTCTCTTTTGTGGCGATAAAAAATTTCGAAGAGCTTGTGAAAGGGGAGTTTGCAGAAGAAAGAAAAATCATTCTTGAAATCATTGACAAGGTTTTGAATGAAATGGATGGCTATAATCTGGTAAAGAATGCTGTGAGAATGAAAGATGATACATTATTCATAGAAGGAGACAAAAAATTGGTAATAGATCTAAATTTCTACAAGAAGATATATTTTGTTGGATTTGGAAAGGCTGCAGGAAGAATGGCAAAAGCAATGGAAGAGTTCATATATTTTGATGACGGCGTTGTTATATGCAGCAAAAAAGAAGAACTAAAATCAATAAAATGCATCCTTGGAAGCCATCCCTTTCCGACGAAAGAAAATATGGAAGCAAGCAAAGAAATTCTTGACATTGTAAAAAAGGCTGGCAAAGATGATTTGATAATCGTTGCCATAACGGGTGGCGGCAGCGCCATGCTCTGTCTGCCTCGCATCTCCCTGCAAAGCATGGTAGAGGTAACGGATCAGCTTATGAAAGCTGGTTGCAGCATTGAGGAACTCAACATTGTGAGAAAGCACCTCTCGCATGTTAAAGGAGGGCAGCTTGCGATGGCTACTGAAGCAAGAATGGTGGCGTTGATAATCTCCGACATTATAGGAAATCCTGTCGATGCCATAGCTTCTGGTCCTACAGCAGGTGATGAAAGCACATTCAAAGATGCATATGAAATTTTGAAAAAGTATGGTGTGAAAAATAAAGAAGCGATGGAAGTTATAAAAAAAGGGATGAAAGACGAGATAGAAGAAACGCCCTCAAAAACGCATGCTGAAAATATTATCATAGGGGATGTAAAAAAAGCATGCAGCATAGCTGAGAATGAAGGGAAAAAAAGAGGCTATTATACAAAAATTCTGAAATGCGATTTGCAAGGAGAGGCAAAAGAAATTGGCATCGCCTTGGCAAAATATGCAAAGGTTTATCCGAGATATCATTCCATTATAATAGCAGGCGGAGAAACAGTCGTTAAAGTAAAAGGAAATGGCACAGGAGGAAGAAATCAGGAAATGGTGCTTGCGGCCTTGCCAGAGTTGCAGAGCATGCCAATCGTTTTTGCTTCCGTTGGCAGCGATGGCATCGATGGAAACAGCCCAGCTGCTGGAGCCATAGCAGATGGGCATAGCATGGAAAGGGCTAGAGCATTGAATTTAGAGCCAGGGAAATACCTCGAAAACAATGATTCCTATACTTTTTTCAAAAAATTGAAAGATGCAATAATAACTGGATATACTGGCACCAATGTAATGGATTTGCAGATTATTTTGAAGAGATGACGGCAAAAAAATAATAAAGGAAGGATTGCATATACATTAATGCCTTTCGCCAAGTCAAAAGCAATGGAATTTCCAAGAGATGTCATCGTTGGTCATGAAGTTTTAGATAATATTAATGATCTGTGTGAGCGGGTCAACTTGGAGGGAAAGGCTTTGATTGTGGAAGGAGACATAACAAAAAAAATAGCTGGAGATAAAGTTAAAGATAGATTGAAAAAAGATTACGATGTTGATGAAATTATTGTCGAGAGTGCAGTAATGAAAGAAGTGAGAAAAGTTACAAGAAAAATAAAGAAAAATGACATTGATTTTGTTATAGCCGTCGGCGGCGGCAGCGTGATCGATGTCGCAAAACTCGCTTCCTATAAGGCAAAAATTCCTTTCATAAGTGTTCCAACTGCAGCTTCCCATGATGGCATAGCATCTCCAAGGGCATCGATAAAACAAAACGGGAGCTCGATGTCGAAAGAAGCTCGTTCTCCAGTTGCAATACTTGCAGACACAACTATAATATCGAGAGCACCATTCAGAATGCTCGCCTCAGGCTGTGCAGATGTCATATCCAACTTGACTGCCATACTCGACTGGGAACTGGCATCGCGTTTAAAAGGAGAATATTTCAGCTCTTTTGCGGCAAGTCTTTCAAAAACAGCTGCAGAATTGTTAATAGAAAATGCAAAGTATATAAAGCCGGGCATAGAAGAGGGAATATGGATAGCTGTAAAATCAATGATTGTTTCTGGCGTTGCTATGAGCGTCGCCAATTCTTCACGTCCTGCGAGCGGGGCTGAGCACATGTTTTCTCACGCTTTAGATGTTGTCTCACCTGGAAAAGCCCTGCATGGCGAGCAGTGTGGTGTTGGCGCCATCATGATGATGTATCTGCATGGTGGCGACTGGGAAGCAATAAGGGATGCATTGCGTGAGATAGGAGCGCCAACGACGGCGAAGGAGCTTGGGGTATCGAAGAAGGACATAATAAAGGCTTTGACCATGGCTCATAAAATGAGGAAAAGGTATACCATTCTTGGAGCAGACGGCATATCAAAGGAGGCTGCAGAAAGGCTTGCTAAAGCTACTGGGGTGATATGATGGTTGTTACATTGATAGGAAGAAAGCTGGCAAAAGAAGGTGTTGAATTCATCTATCTCGGAATAACAAAAACTTGCAGAAGTTGCAAACTTAAGACAGTGTGTTCGAATCTTGAAGAAGGGAGGAGATACAGAATAAAGAAGGTGAGGGATAAAGCCCATAAATGTGCTTTGCATGGAGAAGTTGTCGCTGTAGAGGTTGAAAAACTGCCAATCATCGTAAATGTAAAAAAGGAACAGGCTGAAGCGACTGCCGTAGAATATCACCCAATAAATTGCGATTTTGTAGGGTGCAAAGAATATCAGCATTGCAACGCCCCAATAAGGGAAAAGGAATACAAAATACTAAATGTAATAGGTGACGTTGAATGTCCTAAAGGCTACGAGCTAAAGAAAATAGAAATAGACGACATGAAATGAAGGTTTATATCGAAACATATGGATGCGCCGCCGCCCAGGGCGATGCAGCCATAATGGAAGGGATTTTATTGCAGCGTGGTTATGAAATAGTTGGCGAACCTGAAAAAGCTGATTTTGTTGTCATTGTTACATGCATCGTTGTTGATACAACGCAGCAGCGCATGATATCGAGAATAAAAAAATTCAAGGAAATGGGGAAAAAAATCGTGGTGGCGGAATGCATGGCTTCCGCATTGCCAGATTTGGTTAAAAAACTGGATGAAAATGCGATACTTCTTCCACCCCGCTACATACATCACATCGCCGATGCAATAGAGGGGAAGCGCGATTTCATTGAAAAACCAAAAGTTGGCTTGCCCCGCAAAATTGGCATTCGCCTCAACATTCCAATTGCAGAGGGTTGCATATACAATTGCTCATATTGTATAACAAAGCTGGCCAGAGGTCGTTTAACTTCATTTCCTTTAGAAGGGCTGGTAAAAGATGCAGAGAATGCAATAAAAAAAGGTTGCAAAGAGTTGCGACTCACCACTCAAGATACTGCTTCATATGGAATTGATATTGGGAAAAGTCTTCCAGAGTTAATAAATGAAATAGCTTCCATAGAAGGAGAATTTCGTATACGCATAGGAATGATGCATCCTTTGTCAGCATATCGCATTTTCGATGAGTTAATGGAGGCATATGAAAATGAAAAGGTTTACAAATTCATTCATTTGCCCCTTCAATCTGCTTCGGATAAAATTTTGAGAGCCATGCGGAGAGGCTATACCTATGATTTGTTTAAAGAAATGGTTGATGAATTCAGAAAAAGATTCAGACATTCAACATTTGCTACCGATATCATAGTTGCTTTTCCTGGCGAAGGCGAGGAAGAATTCAATGAAACGATAGAAGCACTGAAGGAATTGCGCCCGGATATAACAAATGTAACCCGCTTCTCTCCCCGCCCATTCACGGAAGCAGCAAAATTAAAAAAGCTGCCAACCCAGGTAGCGAAGCAACGCTCTCACGCAGCATCTGAACTTGCACTAAAAATTTCATATGAAAGAAACAGGGAGCTTGTGGGAAAAACATTCAGGGCTTTGCTTCTTGAAGAAAGAAATGGCTGGATTGTTGGTAAAACAGATGGGTATAGAAGCGTTTATGTAAAAAATGCTGCCATAGGAGAATTTGTTAAAGTTGCGATAAAAAAAGCAAAGCTAACGCATCTTGAAGGCGAGATAACACCACAACATTAATATTGTAACACGCATTACGCCATTGTATGTATGAGATACGCTTCCACGGAAGAGGGGGACAAGGAGGGCGCATGGCAGCAGAAGCTTTGGCGCTTGCAGCTTTTCTGGAAGGTAAATATGCTGTCTCATTTCCCTTCTTTGGAGCAGAAAGGCGTGGTGCGCCTGTCAGAGCATTTACACGCATTGATGACAAAAAAATTAGAGTAAAAACGCAGATATATGAACCAGATTGTGTCGTTGTTCTGGATGAAAAGCTGGTGGAAAGTGAGGATGTTATAGAAGGCTTAAAAGAAGATGGACTTGTTGTTATAAACACAAGAAAAAAGCCAGAGGAGATAGAGTTGAGCAGAAGTGTGAGATGCGCCACTGTTGATGCAACTTCCATAGCCTTAGATAAACTTGGGAGAGCCATAACAAATACTGCCATTTTAGGAGCAGTCGCAAAAGCTACTGGTATCGTTGGCATAGAAGCAGTGGAAAAAGCAATCATTGAAAAATTTGGAGAAAGGCTTGGAAAAGAAATGGGAGAGAAGAATGCTGAGGTAGCAAGAATAGCTTATGAAAAGACAACCGTTGGAACAGCAAAAGGAGGAAAGGTTTTTGAAAAGAAGAAACAATGGTTGCCAGGCGTAGATGAACTTCCTTTGGGAGGTAGCATTGGGACATTGCAGACAGAGGCTGGGCTAGTTGGCATAGGCTCTTTTATTGAAAATAAAACTGGAGACTGGCGTGTTTTCATGCCTGTCGTGGATGAGCAGCGTTGCACAGGCTGCAAGATATGCTGGTTTTATTGTCCTGAAGCTGCAATCAAGATGGTTGATGGGATAGCAAAAATAAACTATGATTATTGTAAAGGATGCGGGATATGTGCAAATGAATGTCCTGTAAATGCAATAAAAATGGAAAGGGAGGCGATAGCATGATTGAAAAGCTGCAAGCTAAAAAAATGGTTGTAACGGGCGATTACGCCGCCGCATATGGAGCGCTGCTGGCGAACGTGGAAGTAGTGGCTGCTTATCCTATAACGCCGCAGACTCTCATTGTTGAGGACTTTGCTCGCTTCGTTGATGATGGAATAACAGATGCTGAATTTATAATGGTGGAATCAGAGCATTCTGCAATGTCTGCTGTTATAGCATCTGAGGCAGCAGGGGCAAGAAGCTTTACTGCAACATCTTCTCAGGGCTTGGCTTTGATGCATGAAATGCTGCCGATAGCCAGCGGGCTACATTTGCCAATTGTTATGCCAGTCGTTAATAGAACTGTTGCTGCTCCAATAGGAATATGGTGTGAATATAATGACATGCTGCCCCAACGCGATTCAGGATGGATAATTGGCTCCATCGAGGACAATCAGGAAGTTCTGGACATGGTTATAATGGGATATAAAATTGCTGAGCATCATGATGTTTTGCTGCCACTCATGTTTGGATTGGATGCATTTATATTAAGCCATACGGTAGAGCCGGTGGAAGCGCCTTCAAGCGATGAAGTTGCTGACTTTTTGCCACCATACAAGCCTGTTGCTGTTCTTGATCCAGAAAATCCAATGGCTATTGGCACATTCACACCTCCAGAATACATACAGGAGGAGAGATATCAAACCCATCGCTGTATGCTCAATGCAAAGAAAGTTATACAGGAAGTAACGAAGGAATTTGCATCAAAATTTGGGAGAGATTATCACGGGCTTATAGAACAATACAGAATGGATGATGCCGAATATGCTTTAATTTCAATGGGAACTGTAACAGGAACGGCACGCGAGGTTGTAGATGAGCTACGAAACCATGGAATAAAAGCTGGATTGATAAAATTGCGATTCATCCGTCCATTTCCGGATGAGGAGCTAAGAAGCATAGTTGAAAATGGAAACTTAAAGGCTTTGGGTGTTTATGACAGAGCCATTTCATATGGTGTTGCTGGCCCGGTTTATATTGAAACGAGAAATGCATTATATGGCTTTGATTTGCCATTGTATAATTTCCTCGCTGGCATAGGCGGCAGAGATGTTGTTATAAATGATGTGAGAAAAATGTATGATGCGATGATTAAAGGAAAGGAAAAGAAAATTGTATGGATAAATACGAGGGGGGTGGAAGAATGAATTTAAGAGACTTGCCAGAAGAAGAATATTTTACCTCCGGCCACACAGCATGTCCTGGATGTGCAGCTCCAATCATAGTTCGCCACATGATGAAAATACTGGGAAAAGATACCGTAGTTTACACTCCTGCCAATTGTTTACTCGTATTTGGAGGAACATATCCATATATAGCATGGAAGGTTCCATATTTCCATGAAGCTTTCGAGAATACAGGAGCAGCTATCTCAGGAGCTGCAAGAGCATTTAGAAAGAAAGATCGAGATGTTACAGTAATTGGGTTTGCTGGCGATGGCGGAACCTACGACATTGGCATACAGGCTCTAAGCGGAGCTGCTGAAAGAAATGAAGATGCCATATATGTGTGCTATGATAACGAAGCTTACATGAATACTGGCATTCAAAGAAGTGGTTCAACACCTTATGGAGCAGACACAACAACGACACCACCAGGCAGAAAAATTAAGGGTAAACTTGAACATAAAAAAGATATGGCTGAAATAATGAGAGCACATGAAGTGCCTTATGTTGCTACGCTAAGCATAGCCCACATTGCAGATTTTTTGAAAAAGGTGGAAAAAGCAAAGAAAATAAAAGGATTCCGCTACCTTCATGTTCTTTCTCCATGCCCCACAGGATGGCGTTTTGATCCATCGAAGACTGTAGAGATAGCAAGAAAAGCAGTTGATTCAGGCATGTGGACATTATATGAGGCAGAATATGGAGAGATAACAAACATATATAAACCAAGGAAAAAGATACCTGTTGAGGAATACATAAAAGGACAGGGAAGATTCCGCCATTTTACACCTGAGATGATAGAAGAATTGCAGCGCTGGGTAGATCGCAAGTGGGAACGCCTGTATGGAGAAAAGCCAGAATAAGCACAAATTCTTTTCCCGCTTTTTCTATTATTTTTATCTTTACGAATATGTATCGGAAAATAAATAGTCCTTCTGCTATGCTATTGTGGAATTCAGGGCAATAAAACCACCCTTTCGTTTAGCTATGAAATATATGGTTTTAAATAAAATAGAACAGACTTTTCCAAAATGAGTAAAAAATTGCATCAATTTATCAATTTTCGAGCGAAATTTTTCACATTTATTGATTATTTACATGCATTTTGAATTTAAGCCATATGAAAT
>JAGGWA010000009.1 GCA_021157745.1 Thermoplasmata archaeon | reverse complement strand
TTTCATAACAACTTTTCTTTCAAACCTATGCAATAAATTTTCGATTTCTTCACCCAATTTCTTCAATCTTTCATACTGCCTCTTCAACCTTGCCACCAGCAATTCAATTTGTTTTTCAGTTCCCATTATCATAACATTTCCCTTCTCGCTTTTAGGAGGTAAAGCATTGTAAGCTATGGCAACATCTCCTCCGCAGCAAAGCATTTCCTGTTTCATTATAATTGCATCCTGTGGCTCAACATCCTCAATCTTTATATTTAAATGGAACATTTTTGGAGAAAGAATGGTGATAGCATCTTTATGCACCTTAATCTTTTTTAGCTCTTCTTTTGCTTCCTTTATGTCCTTTATAACTTTAATATACATCATGAATTTGAAACAGACGGAATTATAAAAATTGGACTAATTCTTTCCTCGCAAAATCTTTTCTATTTCTGGTTTTAACAATGGTAATTGTCCATGAATTGTATCTCATACAAGTTTTGTATCAATACCAAAATAGCCATGAATGAGGCGATCCCTCATTCCGGCCATTTCTTTCCACGGAAGATTGGGATATTTTTCTTTTATCTCATCTGGTATATTTTTTGTATTAACTCTTCTCTTATTGCTTGCTTCCTCATCAAATCAACCCTTCTCCCCAAAAGTTTGCTTAAATATTCCTTTCTCTCTTCTCCTCTAACGAATGAACCGAATATGCATATCTTTAATTTTATATCTCTGGTGCAGCTCTTTCTTGCTCTCAATTTCCTCAAAGTTCATCATAAATCATATGAAACAGGTTATTTGAGGCTAATCAAAACCTCACATCGTCTTCGGCAGCAATGAGCCATGAAGCGTTATGTTGGAGAGAATGAAAGTTAGGGCAGGCACAAAAGCAAGCAGGGCAATCCATGGATTGGTGCATGAAAGCATTATAGGGACAAGAGAGAAATTTATGTAGTAATGCAATCCAATATATTTTCTTGCAACATTTCTTTCAAAAATTTTCATTGAAACAAGTTTGTAAGAGATGTATAGCATAGCTATCGACAAAGCTATCAGCAAAATGAGTTGAATATATTTTTGTTTAAATTCAGGCAAAAAAATGAAGGGATAGAAAAGCAAAATTAGATAGACTGCTTCTAAGCTAAAAGCAAGCATTTTGAATGAAAAGGGCACATACATTTTTTTGTTTATTACACGAACGCCAAGCTTTATTGCAAGCGTATTTGCATTTCCTTTATAATCATGTTCAGCATCTTTCAGACCGCCCGCTATGAACTGCATGAATAAAACCTGCAGTGTGCCCAAGGAAACGACTATCCATGTGAGTGTTGTTATACTTCTTTCGACCATCATCGCCCCATACAAAATCAAAAAGAATATGCCTAAAGCTACAAAAACATCCATTGCAGGATATTTCTTGCTTATTGAATCATATATGGTTATGGATATGGCAGAGATAAAAAGAAGGGCGAGAGGAAAATAATTCGAATAGATGTATGAAAGGTAAAGGGCAAAAGTGAGAGAAAGAAAAAGCATTAAAGCTGTAAACAACCAAGCTTTCCTTATGCTAAGCTCTCCTTTAACGAGTGGTCTCTCTTCAAGCTCTGGAGAAAGGCGATCAATTCTGTAATCCATTATATCATTCAGGGCGAATCCATAGGAATGACCGAAAAAGCCAACAAGAAAGAAGAGGAAAAGGCGAAAAACATCGCTCTCGCCTGCCGCCAGCGCGCCGAGCAGGGGCGCTATGCCTGTGAGGCCAGCATTGAACGAGCGTGCAAGCTTTAAGTAAGGCTTTATCATATCATTCCCTCCATACTCACTCATTGAAATATGTCAGGCTTAAATCATGCCAGTCATCGAAATCATTTTTTCCGTGGCTTCCATCTGAGTAATCAACGAGGAGATAGGTATAGCCGTAGTTCATGCAGCTTTTGTAGGGGCGGTATTTCCAGTAATCGTATTTCCATGGATACATGGTGTCAGGGTCGTCGACGCCAGGATTCCATATGTCGAGCGTGTGACCTGTTTCATGCATGAAAACGCTTCCATATACAATGGCCGGATCGACAAAGAAAAGCTGATGGCTTTTTTCATTCACATACATGGATGAAATCTGAAGGGCATCCCTTCTAAAGACATATCCGGGATATCCAGCATCATAGACAACGAGAGCATAGTGGAATACTCCTTGCCTCCACGCCTGCTCGCCATTATGGAGGAAATATCTGTTGTAATAATAGCCCAGCAGCCTTCCACTAACTTTCTTTTCAAATGGAATTATCTCGCCACCTCCCATGCAGCCATCATCGAGATGATAAACAATGTTATGCTTATCATATGCTGTTGTAAGTAATTCCTTTGTTCCTTCTGGAAGCATGCTCGCTGGCTCTCCATTTGGACCAGCATCCATTTGGTCAACCTCTATGAATAAATCACGCCTGAAAGGATCAGAGTCCCATTGACTCGTCTCCCATTCCTCATAGTTACTCAAGCCATCATTATCAGGATCAAGATTTTTATGATCCTCTGCCACATTCGGGCTATACA
>JAGGWA010000065.1 GCA_021157745.1 Thermoplasmata archaeon | reverse complement strand
TCGCGAGGAAATATTTACTCAATTGTATAAATGAGGAAAGAGCCAGAGAGATATATTCCTCGCTCCTCCCAGAATCGCCAAAAGCAGCCTATGAAGTTTTCATGGGAAAAGTTAAAGTTGATGAAAGAAAAGTTAGCTCGCCAATGCTTTTCATAGCCTTAAAAGATGACAGAGTGGCTCCTGTTGAATTGGAGGAAAGGATAGCCTCGAAGTATAAGGCAAAGCTTGCTGTATTAAATGGCTGCCACTGGATATTTGACTCACCCCATGAAATTGCAGAGCAAATCATTAAGTTTGCATCAGAAATTCTTTAGCTCTGCTGAATCATAACCATTTCTCATAAAATCTGATCAAATTCATAATTGTTCCATTCTCTTTCTCCCAGTAAAATTTCAAATTCTATGGGAGTCAAAACAGGTTTTTTGAATTTCATGGCGTCGTCTATCGCCACTCTTGGGCATGCTGTCGATACAAAAGCATCAAAATCAAAGTAGTCGATGTAGCTTGTTATATTATTTGCCATCATCAAACTTGCTTTTCTTCCATGTTGTTCCGCCAATTTTTTCATTTCTATGGCGAGGCGGTAGCGAGTCTGCCCCTTTTTTTCTCCAACTATTATTCCAAAATTTTTTGCATCCATTGCTTTGGCAATGACAGCATATCTCTGCTTAAGCAATTTTTCTTTCATCTCATTGCATTTCTTTATTTCTCCGCTAATAGGATTTGCTACAAAAACATTTTTCCTCGTTGCAATAGCTAAGCCAATAGCATGGAAAAAGCCATCGCCAATGAAAACAAAATCATCAACCATGTTTGCTATGCTCGTTGCAGAAGAAAAATCGCATCCTAAAACTTGGCCATCGTATTTTGTTCTTCTGCTTTTCTTTCCAATATAGACAATCTTTCCATTTTCTTCCAAAAATTTTTTCGCATCATTGATTTTATGTATGAAAGGCGTTATGCTGGCGAGCCCTACTTTTTCTCCTACGCTATCAACAACTTTTTCCAAAAATTTTACCTCATATTCATATCTCGCCTCGACAAACTCAATTTTTTTGTTTTTTAAATATGGCATCTCAGCCTCACCAATAAAAATTGTTTTTTTATCAACGCTGACAAAATCGCATGCTCCATAAGCTGGCGAGGCATATATTATTGCATCGATACCATTTTTACTTAAAAATTCAGAAATTTTTGAAGAATAATTTATGAAGCCCTCCGGCAATTTTATAACAACTCTCTTTTCATCCCCTATCTTTTTCAATAACTCATCTTCATCTATTTCATAATATTTCAACTTCATCTTTCCCTACTTTTATATCAACAATTGTATGTATTTTCATCCCTATTTCTTTCTCTATCTTCTTTTTATCTCCTTTGCATATCGCGATATATATTCCCTTTATCTCCGCCACATTTTTCAATGCATTTACAACAGCCTTTAGCGTGCCTCCGGTGCTCAAAACATCATCAACTATGATTATGCTCTCTCCTTTCTCAATCCCGTTTATGTAAAGTTTTGCCTCAGAATATCCTGTTTTTTGACTCACTTCTATCTCTCCTGGCAACCCATATTTTCTCTTTCTTATTATATTGAATGGAATTCCAGTCCTCATTGATAAAGCGGTTGCGATAGGAATTCCCATAGCTTCCATTGTAACTATTTTATCAACTTTTGGCATATCTTTCTTAATTTCTTCAACAATTTCTTCTAGCAATTCAGCCTCTATATATGGAATTCCATCGGTTATTGGGTGTATTATGTAATTGTAACCATTTTTATTCACGATAGGCGACTTTTTCAACCATTCAATAATCTTCATTTTATCACCTTTTTCAAATCCTCAATAAACTCTGCTATAAATTTTTTCTTAACATGGGGCATTATAACCAGCCTTATTACACCCTCGCTCTCATCCAAGCCCACCATCCAGCCCCGCCTCTTCAATTCCATCGCAACCCTTTCCGCATCGCATTTTATGGAAACAACATTCAAGCGAGGAGGAACATACTCAATGCCATTTTCATCCAGCAATTTTTTTAAATACGCAACGTTGTCCATGCATTTTTTAACTACTTTTTTATATCCATCCATGCCAATATAATGCATAACTGCATAGGCTGCTGCTGCTGCAGCGCCGGGGCGGGTGCCAAGCAAGCCAGCCTGCCATCTGGTGTGGGTGCATTTACTCCTTACTTTTATCAAATCGAGCCAGTTTTTCCGCATTATCAGGAAGCCAGCTGGTATTGGTGACAAGCCCATTTTATGGGCATCGATGGCAATGCTGCTTACGCCTTTTAAAGAAAAATCAAATTTTGGTGCATTTTTTAGAAAAGGAATAACAAAGCCGCCGAAGGCAGCGTCAACATGCAGGAAAATGTGCTCATCATAACAAAAATCTGCTATTTCTTCTATTTCATCAATGTAACCATATGTTGTATTTCCTGCTATGGCTACGCCGCAGCACGTTTCCTTACTCACAGCTTTTTTGAAATCTTTCGCAGCCATATTGTACTTTCCCTCAACATAAACACCTTTCATTTTGAGCATGCGTAACGCTTTTTCAAAAGAAAAATGGGCATGTTTTGGCAGAACAACAACATTTTTGTTGCTTGCTTCTCTGAAAATCCACATTGCCGTTATGTTGCTTTCTGTTCCTCCAGAAGTCATGCTTGCAGCATAACCAGAAGGAGCATGCAACAGTTTTGCAACGAATTCTATGGCTTTTCTCTCCAGCTCCTTTGTTCCAGGAAAAAGCTCTGGATCGCCAAGATTTGTTTCGATAAATTTTGAATAAATTTTTTTTCCTATTGGATGCGGAGATGTGCACATCGATCCAAGTATATGGCTATCTTTGAATTTGAAATCTCTTTCCCTTGCTTTTTCTATTTCCTTTATTAATTCCTTCTTCTCCATATTAAAAATGCTATTAATGCTATCGAAAGCACGGAAAATTCAAATCCTGCTGTTTTTTTGCTTGCAGCTGTAATATTTACATGCAGAACAACATTGCCATCGACAAGCACTTTAGCTTCTACTTCCTTTGCATCTGGCATAGTAAAGTTTCCAACCCATTTTCCATTTTCATATTTCATTGGAGTTGGCATCGAGCAAAATTCATCGCCAATGCAATACTCGAGCCTTACATCGCTGCTTTCGTTTACATCGAGCGTGGCATATACTGTAACAACGCTTCCTTTCTTCGGGTGCTTCGGCTCATAATCTATGCTAATTGCATTGGTGTAAGGAAGCAGAAGCAGGGCAATCGTCACTAAAGCGAGCAAATATTTCATGGCACTTATATCATTGTAACATAAATATTTTACTCAAGTCATCTTTATTCGATGATTGTCTCATATTATTTATAAATATGCATTCTATTACGAGATTGGGAAGGGGTATTACACTGCTTTTTTTGTCTCCGCCTCCCCCTTCCCTGCCTCCACTCATTTTTTAAATACCGCATATATACAATTGTGTTTGAAGACCGTCTCAAAAAAATGTTGCCCGACCATGAAAAATTTTTTATCTCGCCAGAATGGAAATCCATAAGGGTTAATACATTAAAGATAGACAAGGAAGATTTACTCCAGAAAATTGATTTTGAGGTAAAGCAAATAGAATGGTATGAATATGGGCTGTGGGCTAAGGGAGAGATTTCGAAGACACTCGAATATTACATGGGCTACTACCACATACAGGAAGCAGGGAGCATGATTCCTCCTCTTTTTCTTCCTCTGGAAGAAGATAAAAAAAGCGTTGTTATCGATGCCTGCGCCGCCCCGGGCAGCAAGACGACGCAGATGGCAATGATGATGGAGAATAAAGGAGTTATAATAGCAAATGATGTGAATATAAAGAGGATCAGGGCTCTCGTTCATAACGTTCAGAAAGCAGGAGCAATGAATGTCGTAATAACAAATCAGGATGCTCGCCGATTCGATTTGAGCTTGCAGGCAGATTATGTTTTGCTTGACGCCCCATGCACGGCAAGCGGAAAGATAGCGAAGATAGAGAGCATAGTTAAAAAATGGAACTATTCCCGCATAAAGGCGATGGCAAGAAAACAGAGAAAGCTGGTGGAAGGGGCATACAAAGTTCTTAAAAAAGATGGAGTGCTTGTATATTCAACATGTTCAATTGAGCCTGAGGAAAATGAAGAAGTAATAGATTTTGCAGTAAAAAATTTTAATTTGGAGCCAGAACCATTTAAAATAAAGGGGTTAAAGACGAGGCATGGAATAAAGAAATGGAATGGAAAAGAATATGAAGGTGCGGATAAATGCGCCAGAATATGGCCTCAGGATAATCAAACGGAGGGGTTTTTCATATGCAGATTAAGAAAATATTGAATAGGGAAGAAATAAAGGAGATAGAGAGAATCATAGAAAAAAACTATGGATGCAAACTGGATTTGAAAAATCTTTTTTTAACTGGAGATGAAAAGATATGGATTGCTGGAGAGAATGTGGGCATAGAATTTTTTTCAGAGGTTAGAAATTGCTACAGAATTGGCATATACTTTGGAAAGTTAAAGAGAAATTATAAAATAAAGTTGAGCATGGAAGGAGCCATCATTGTTGGAAAAAAAGCTAAAAGAAATGTTGCTATAGTTGATGATAAAGAAGCGAGGAAATTTGCTGAAGGAAATCGTATCAATAAATTTGAATGCATCGATTGTGAGAAAAATAATTTTGTTATTGTTAAAAGGAATGGCGATACAATAGGTGTTGGAATATTGAGAGAAGGCTATATAGAAAATTTGACTCCGAAAGCAAGGAGAATGAGATGATTATCGCAACATGCAGCAGAGGACTTGAAGAAATTGCATCGAAGGAAGCAAAAGAAATAACTGGAAGCGAGGCTGGAAAGGAAGGAAATGGATTGATTTATGTGAAAGCAAGCTGGGAAAAAGCCTTTCGTTTGAACTACATGGCAAAAACAATGAACAGAATAATATTGCTCCTCGCCAGAGGATCTTTTACCAGACTGGAAGAGCTATACAAGGTAGCGAGAAATATAGATTATGGTTTTATTGAGAGCAAGCAAAGATTTGCAGTCCGTTTTTCCAGACATGGGAAGCATGATTTTACCAGCATGGATGCAGAAAGGATTGTAGGGCAGGCTGTCATCGATTCATATATGGAAAGCTATGGGAAACGGCTTAAAGTAAATCTTGAAGAGCCAGATGTTATGATAAGGGGATTCATAAAGGAAAATAAGTACTGGCTTGGAATAGATACAACTGGTGATTCTTTGCATAAAAGAGGCTATCGAGCCTATCAGCATCCTGCTCCATTGCAAACAACCATTGCAAATGCTTTAATAAGAATGGCTGGATGGGATGAGAAACAAAGCTTGTATGATCCCTGTTGTGGCTCAGGAACAATACCAATAGAAGCATATTTGTATGGAAATAAAGTTCCAAATAAATGGAGGTGGCAATCTTTTTTAATATGGAATCTAAGCGTGTTCGAGCAAGACAGGCTATTGGAAGAAAAATTGAGCATAGATGGAATGGAAAGAAATGATGAATTAAAATTGTATGGGAGCGATATTTCTCCAAAACATATTGAAGGTGCAAGAAAAAATGCTGCCAGGGCAGGAGCGAAAATAAAATTTTTTGTTGAAGATGTTGCAAAAGCATCTTTTGATTATGATATCATAATAACAAATCCTCCCTACGGCAAAAGAGTTTCAAGTTTAAGGGCGGCAAGCAAAATAAATTCCATTCTGGAGGAAAAAATTTTGAATGCAAGCTGTAAAAAAGCGATAATATTTACAGCAGAGCAATCAAACCTAAAAAATTATGATCGAAAAATTCCGATTTTATATGGGAAGCTCTGGACTTATGCATTCATATATGAATAGAGTGCTCCCGTCGGGATTTGAACCCGAGTCTTCGGCTCTCTCTGAACCCCTTTCTTAGGAAGAAAGGTGTTTCATCCCCAAAGAAGGGGCTCTCGAGAGGCCGAAATGATTAACCGGGCTACACCACGGGAGCACATTCGTATATGGAAATATATTTTTAACTATTTCTATCCTCTTGAACCAACATTTATTATTTTAACATGCCTTCCTTCTATCTTTTCTTTACATGGTATTGGTTCGCCATCAACCATAATTAAGGTAGCATCTATGAATAAACCAAGATTTTTTATTAACTCTTCTCCAGTTATCCCATCCTCGACTTCCATTTCTTTCTTTTCATCGCCCATCTCAACGATGATTTTCATAGCAAGCTTAATAAAAATGCTCTATTATAACATTGCGCTGGGATAGCCTAGCCCGGAAAGGCGGCGGCCTCGAGAGCCGCTGGGCGCAAGCCCACGCAGGTTCAAATCCTGCTCC
>JAGGWA010000105.1 GCA_021157745.1 Thermoplasmata archaeon | reverse complement strand
TCTGTTATGACGGCATCGAAACCTTCTTCCAAAGCTTCCTCAAACTGCCGTCTTGTTCGAGCTTCGATAAAAAAAGCATCCTTAAAAGCTGATGAAAGAGCTTTTTCCACCTTTTTTGTTAAACTTGCCTCCTCCCCTACAATTATAAATCGCATTAAAAATATAATGATTACGATATATTTATATATTTATCTCTTTCTTTTCAGTTAATTAAATTTAATGATTCAGCATTTTCCTACACCGCCTCTATTTTTGCTTTTGCAACAGCCTCTTTTACTTTATTTAAATCAACTTTATTCTCCTCATTCTCAACCCTATCCAACCTTGCTTTTGTGACAGGTTTTTTCGGTGCAATTGGACAGCGATGCTGCTGCATTATAGAAATTTCATATGTTCCTATTTTTTTAGCAATGTTGACTATCTCTTCCTTATCCATCGCTATTAAAGGGCGAATAACTGGCATAGCAACAGCCTGCTCTATCGCCATTAAGTTATCGAGAGTTTGAGATGCAACCTGCCCGATGTTCTCTCCTGTTATAATTACACCTGCTTTTTCCAACTTTGCTATTCTCTCTGCAATTCTATACATGAATCTCTTACATATTATGCATCTATAGCTTTCTTTAACTTTCAAAATTTCTTCTTTTATTTCATCATAGGGAACAAAATATGTTTTCCCCCCAAGCAATCCCATTATTTTTTTGATTTTATCATCATAGCCCGTGGAAAGATGAACAGCTATGCATTCCATTTTCTTTTGCATTATATAATGTGCTACCGGCGAGTCAATTCCATCTGAGAGTAAAACAACCCCTTTCATTAAAAGGATAACGTTATAAATTTTTAATATATTGCTACTGTTGAAACAGATAAAAAGATTACTCTACTGGCTTCTCTCAACATCAGGCGGGCTGAATAGGGCTAGAATAATCAATCTGCTACGCCAAAAACCAATGAATGCTCATGAAATAGCGGAATCGTTAAATTTGGATTATAAGACGGTGAGACATCATTTAAAAGTTCTGGAGAAAAATAATCTCATTGCATCGCAAGGCGAATATGGAAAACTTTATTTCATATCAGACATGCTTGAAGCAAATATGGAATATTTCGATGAAATTTGGAATGAAATTGGGAAAAATAAAATAAATGGGAAGGAGATGAGGTAATATGAAAAAGGTAATAGTGGCGTTGCTTGTAATCGGGATCGTAACAGCTTTGTTATTTTCATATTTCAGCTATGAAAATATTGGAAAAAGAATAGAAAAGAAAGAAGGTAGGAAGATGTTGCTTGCTCGATACACATTTTTCAATGTAATTCTGATAATGAACATTTTCCTTTTACTTTCCCTCCTCATTTTATATCTCGATAGCTATCTAAAAACAAAATCCAATTTCATGCTTGGCCTGGTTTTCTTTATCGGAATACTTTTGATACAATCCATTCTTTCATTGCCTGTAATAAGAGCAATATTCGGATTTCCAGCTCTCTTTTCATTGCCATATGTGTTTGAAATGTTCGCCCTCTTCATTCTTCTCGTTCTGAGCCTTGAATAGGGAATGATTTGGGATGAATTTGGGTAAATCAATAAATAGATGCCAGATTTTAAAACATTGGTGATAAAATGAAAAGGTATGTAGCTGCTGGATTGCTCGTCGCCATAATAGCCGTTGCGGCGATGGCGGGGGCTGGCATAGGCATAAAAAATGTGTTCGATGGCGAGAATGTGCATGGTGGCGCCAACAAATGGCAGGCAAGAATGCATGAAATGGCTGAGGCGAAGATGAAAGCAAGAAGAGGAATTTACAGGGATCTACTTAACTTGGACAGAGGGGAAGGAATGCTTTCATATGAAGAGGGAATGTTTTATGTGGATGGTATCGAGATATATTTCGGAGATGCATGGTGGCTCAATCATACGATAAGAAGTGACTATGATGGTGATGGAGAATATGAAACAGTATGGAATGAATTGCTTGGTCTGGTTGGAAGCAATGTTACAGTGAATGGAAGACTCGTTAATGAAACGTTGGTAGCAAGCCACATAAATGGAATGTTTTTAAGAATACCATTCAAGACAGAGTTCATGGTGTTGAACGGTGTGATAGAGCAAGTAAATGGAACTTTTTACATAGATGGGTATAAAATAATCTTGCCAAGGAGAATGGCAAGAAGCGATTATGATGGCGATGGCTTGCTCGAGAGAATGCATGTCGAGTTGCAAGGCTTGGCTGGAAGTGTTGCAACCATAGATGGCTATGCTTTCAATGGAAAAATAAGGCCATTACACATAAATGGAATAGCTATATGATGCGCTATATGCTGCCCTTTTCCCTCTCCAATTTTTTGTAATACTGCGATGCCTGCTGTATATATTTTTTCAAAATTTTGTGTATCAAATATTCATTTCTAATAATAAAATGCATTGCAAATGCAAGATTATGATCCTGTTTCAGCATCTTTGTCATGGGGCGAAGAGCCTTCCCATATTCTTTTGTATCAATGCCTCTAAAATCGTGAGAGGAGAATTTTTCTATCACATCTGCCGCTATTTTGGCGCAAATCATCGATGGCATGTTTCCTGCGCCTATACTTGTTATGGTCTGGCTGGCGGCGTCGCCCACCAATATTGCATTTTTTCCATATGGCTTTACTGGCTTTGATGCTGGAATATAGCCTGCTTTCCATCTTTCGACGCTATATTTCTTCTTAAATTCATTGAAGGCTTTTTTGAACTCTTTCATACTTATTGAGCCAATTCCGATATTCCATTTCTCCCTCTTGGGAAAAAACCATGAATAGCCATATTTAACAACGCTTTTCTTCATTTCAACATGTATTTTTTCATCATCGAGTTCTATCTCATTGCTTAATCCTTCTGCAGCTATGGCATATTTTAATTTTCCTTTCCCTAAAAACTTCCTTGTTATCGAAAAGAATCCATCTGCCCCCACCAGAAATTTCGCTTCTATGTTTTGCGGCTGCAGAATGAATTTTCCATTCCATTCTATTTTCTCAACTCTTTCATTCATCCTTATATCTGCTCCTCTTTTCATAGCTTGCCTCGCAATCTCTTTTTCTATTGTTCTTTTGCTCGTCATCAAAACAGGCATGTAAAGCTGAAGGATTCCATATTTTGTATATATGTATGTTTCCTCAATGTATTTTTCTATTCCAGCCTTGCTTTCATACAAATCAAAGAAATCATAGCCTGCAATGAATCTCGTTATTCCCTCGCCGCAAGCTTTTTTAAAAAAATCGTTATGCTCTTCAAGCAAAACAAAATCTATGCCATATTCAGCCAAAAATTTTGAAAGCGTAAGCCCAGCTATTCCACCCCCTATTATGACAACATCGTGTTTTTCCACATTTTTATTTTACCAGCATTTATAACATTTTACATAAAAGCTGCTAATACACGAGTTCCTTCGTTATCAACATAAGCTTCATACACCCTTCCATACCTCATCATTTCTTTTTTCATTTTTTTGCTCCATCTTGCAAAAAACGAATTGCCAATCATGCATGCCGCCGAAATATCAACTTCATTCAATTTTTCCAATATCTTGAGCATTTTTTTGCTTAGGATTCCACTTTCTTCAGAGAATCTTTTTGATTGTCTCAAGAAATTTTCAAAGCTCGGCTTCCTTATGAAATCCTTCATGCATTCTTTTCCAGCATCATTTATTTTTTCCATAATCTTTTCATTGTTTAAAATGGCATGTGTTTTCATTTCCTTTCCTGCAACAAGCAGAAGGAGCTTTTCTTCCACATTCCATTTTTTTATTTTTCCATATAAGCCTGGCTCAATACGAGCTTCCATCCCTCCATAGAAAGCTGCTATGGCGTCACCAAGCCCACTTTTGTGTTTTATTTCCGAAATATGAACATATTCCAGAGCTTTTTCATATGGCAATCCTTTAATGTGACATGCTGCCATACTCGCCGCCAGAGCAGAGCTTGCACTCATTCCAAATCCCTGCGACACTGGAAGCTCATTTTTTATTATAACCTCAAAATTTTTTCCTATATTTTTTATAGCATCTCTTGCAACACTTGCCTTTTTACTCATTCTGAAATGTGTTGCTTCCTTTACGAATGCATAGCTTCCTATGCTCAAGCTAATTCCTGCTCCCCTTGAGCCTGCTTTTTTTTCATCCTCGCTCAAAAAAATCTGGAAAAATCCGGTTATGTGGGCTGGGGAGAATGCTATTGCTTTCATATTAAATCAATAACATGTTTTGCAATCTTTTCTTTGCTTCCTTCTATTTTTTTCACTTTCCTTCCCATAACATATGCTTTCCCTTCATCTTTCCCAATATTTTCAATTGGATTTGCTATGACATAATCTGCTTTATCCTCTTTTTTCCTTTTCCTTGCCTTTTCCATCAAATTCTTTTCTTCATCCAATTTGAATATTATGAGCTTTTTTGTATGGCTTCTTAACATTTTATTTATCCTCGGGGCTGGAATAAGTTTCAATGTTAATTCCTTTCCAGATTCAATTTTTCCTTTTCTTTTTTCAACAATAAAATCCGAAATAGCAGCACAATTTATTATTGCATCGTATTCTCCAGCATTCTCTATAAGCTTGATTAGGTCATCGAGGCTACCAAAATTTTTGCAATTTTTTATGTAGCTCGGGCATTCAATGTTTCCAAGCCATACTTCAACACTTTCAACCCTTTCATATGCTTCTCTTGCCAAAGCAAGAGCCATTTTCCCAGATGAAAAATTCGTTATTGCTCTAACGTCATCTATGGCTTCCATTGTGTTTCCGCCAATGATGAGCAATTTTTTATCAATGCTTTTTCTTACAGCTCGCAATACAGCCTCTATTATAACTTCCATGTCAGCCATTTTTGCTTTTCCTTCCTCCATCTTTGGCTCTAT
>JAGGWA010000177.1 GCA_021157745.1 Thermoplasmata archaeon | reverse complement strand
GTGCTACAGGCGTAATGTCAGGCTGCGGCACAGGGCCAGGCGGCGGATTCACGGAGCCGCCCAATGAAAGCGTGAATGAATATGCTCCTGAGCCATACAGGAAATAGTTATCTGGCCATTTGTTTGTGTCCCATCCTGGCCACAGATCAATTTTTATTGCCCACGTTCCGCTTTCATCTGCAGGATATTCAAGTGTGTCATCACCATAGTACATTGCGCTATATACAAGCTCTCCTTCTGGATTATAGAGGTGAATATCACAATCGGATTTGGCATTATATGGTACATCAAGAGTGACTTTTATTCCTTCTCCAGCACTTACATCAAAGCTATACCAATCTTCCCAATCATTCATGTCAAGATAGCCATCATATGTGCCAGGACTTATATGAAGTGCTGCACTGAATGAATTCCCAGCATCCTTTCCACTTCCAGCGTCATTTTGTCCACTTATAGAGATACTGAAAGTATAGTTTCCTTTCTCAGCATCACTTGCAGCGTGCACGTGGAAATACCAGTTTCCTGTTTGATCAGCTGTATAACTTATGCTTTCTGTGGATGTGCCCGTATTCTCAGATGTTGCCACAACCTCCCCTTTTGGATTCGCAAGCTCAATATCATAATTTGATTCCGGAGTCATTGTTATATCTATTTTTTGTCCCTCGCATACTGAGAAATAGAACCAATCATCTTTGTCTGCTGGAGGAGCGAGCTGTCCACTTGTTCCTCTACCCGGGGCACCATCTTTGGCTTCGCCAGGATAAATGGGCAAAGCCCTCCTAATATCATTTCCAACATCTGTATGATAGCCAACATCGTTTTGATTAAGTGTTGGTCCAGCTGGAGCTATCTCGTTATCATCTCCAAGCCTCTTATAATGATCCAGTTGATATGCCTCTACTTTATTGTCTCCGATAGAATTCTTCTCTTCTTCATTAACCTTCAATGGCATTTTAAAATTCTTTGATTCGTGTATTCCTTGATTTGTTATTCCTGGTACTGCTGCAGCCAATAGCATTACCACCACAATTCCTATTGCCAACTTTACTCTTCCCTTCATTTTTCGCCTCCAAAAAATAAATCAAAAGGCTTATATATTTGTTTCGCCCCGTAATATATTTGCTACACTTTTGGTAATTTCATATATTTTCTCCACATCATTGTAATATTTCGCGGCCTCCGCCATTGCATTCATTAATTTTGGAGGGTTTGGCGTATGAAAAATTTTTGGGGACATCATAACTGCATATCCTCCAGCCCTAAATATAAAAGCAATATCGTGGGGAGAAGCACTGGTGAGGGATGCAATCACTTTTTGTTCTCTCGCCATATGAATATATTTCAAAACATTTCCTATCGTTCCCCATGGCGTCCTCAAAAATTTGGCTCCCTCTTTTATCCTTTCCATTCCTTCCTCCTCACTTTCAAACATGCTTATAAATGGAATAGAAAATTCCTTCTTGTTTATGTAGCCAATATCGCTCTTAACGCTTTCATCTATAATGGCTACTCCTGCTTTTTCAAGCAGTTTTGCTTCCATTTCATGTCCCTGTCTGCAACTTGCAATTACAGGAACATTCACAATTTCAACAACCTCCTCTATCAAAGGCAAGTCAAATTTTTCAATATGTATGGCTGTGGCAAATTCTTCGCATGTTTCAGCTTCCTTTGCGTTTTCTATCGAGAAAATGATGCCCTTCTCCAAATTGATCATAAAGGATAAAGCATTTTTTAGTATATAATTTTTGCAATAATGTTTATAAAGCAAATATGTATTAATTTTTGGAGGTAAAAATGAGGCGAGGCAAATTATTATTTGTTATTTTGATGGCGTGTATATTGATTCTGCCAGTACATTTTACCACAAGCAAAAGAATGGAAAAAGAGGAAATAAAAGTAAATGTTGAAAAAATAAATGCTCATCCTTCCGTAATGCCCCAAAAAACTGTTGCAAAAGATGCATCACATCTACTTAAGCCAACTGCAATGCCTCTTGATATACCAGTTGCAACGGATGAAACCATAGAAAATCATCCATTCTTGGCTGTTGATGAAAATGGAAATCTTCTGGGAGCATTTACGAATGAGGAGGATTTTTCTGAATATTCCATCGTGCTTGCATATTCCATGGACAATGGTGCAACATGGAATCCCCTGCTCCACACAACTATGGAAGGTATAGAGGATTATCCAGCCATAGATTATTGGGGAAATGGGATATTTTATGGAACATTTCAACCTGATCCAACAGATTGCGACGGCGCCGCCCAGTACGTGTTGAGTTTAAATCCTGAAGATTTGTCAACATTAAGCCTTGTATATTTCGACTGGACAGATTATGATCAGAGGGATAGACAAAGCCCAGATATCGCAACCTACAATGATGTTGGTGATGCAGATTGGTGGTATGGCGTGATGGTAACGACTGAAAGCAGCGATTATGAAGACGCTGCTGGAGAAAATATACCAACTTTCAATTTCCCCGATTATGAAGATTCAAACTCAGGATGGATATGGTGGTGGGATAGCTATCCGAACTCCGCCCATGCTGCAATAGACATAGACAAAAGCAATGGATGGCTTTATGCAGTATGGGATAATTATAACGAGAGCAGAGGAGAAGGAAGAGACATATTGCTTGCAATCGCAGATGTCCATGATTGGTGGTATCAGAGATGGAATATAAGCTGGTATTACTTGGGAGGGGAAGAAGATGATACATATCCTGATGTTGCTGCAGTCAATGGAAACATATACATTGTATGCCAAGCTGATATAAATCTGCCTGGCAAGCAAGATATAATATGCTATTACTCCCACGATGGTGGCGCCACATGGGACATGAGCATCGTGGCTGGCGATCCTGCAAAGGATGAAATGTATCCATCGATAGTTGCATATGGAGATAGCGCAACCTGCATATATAGTGTGGATGGAAATCTCTTTGTCACGCATACCACAGATGGCGGCGCCACATGGAGCGAGCCAAAGCAAATAAATGATGAAGATGAGAGCGTTTCTATGGAATATAGAGATACATACATTACGAACGGAGGAAATGTTATATGGAGCGATATCAGGAACGGCAACAACGATGTATATTATGATAGTGTTGGCTTACCACCTTCGGCAATCATAAACATTGAGAGCATATCTGGAGGACTGGGTGTAAAGGCAACTGTATCAAATACAGGAACAGTAGCAGCTGAAAATGTTCCATGGAGTATAGATGTTTCAGGAGGCATAGTGCTGTTAGGAAAGCATGCTGAGGGAACAATAACATCATTGAATCCTGGAGAGAGTGCAACGATAAAGGATTTCTTGATTGGCTTCGGAAAGGTTACAGTAACGGTAAAGGTTGGAAGTGTTACAAAGACAGCGAGTGGCTTCCTGCTGGGTCCATTGGCGATTGGCTTGAAGTAATCTCTTTCTTTTTTCTTTTTGTTTTTGTGCGGAATTGGGCACATTTATAAAGTTAAATTATATTACTGTTTTGGAGGTAAAAAATGAAAGGAAAAATAGCGTTGGTAGGTACGGTGTTTATTGCAGCTTTGATGATAGTGAACGCATTTAATATGGCAAGCGTTGAATACAGGGCAAAAAGCAACTATTTTGGAAAAACAAGTGCCGAATTTATAGGTACATTGAAGCCTGCACCTGTTGCATTAACAGCCAAGGCAAAATTTGTTCCCGTAAAATACAGAGCCATGCCAACCGACATTGAAGTTTTTGGAGGGGAAGCAAGCGATGAAAATCCATCGCTTATAAGTGATGGAGGAAGCAATCTTCTCGCACTTTATGAAACGGAAGTAGAATCTATGGACTATGACATTGGCATTGCCAATTCAATAGATGGTGGCGCCACGTGGACACCATATGCCTTTACAGTTGATGGCTCTCCTTCGCAGCCAAGACTCGCTTTGTATTCTGGAGAGCAGGCATATGGAACATGGACAGCTGATCCTGTGGATGGCTTTGGATATTCATACATTGCAATGTTTCCCGATATAAGGGATCCGGAGGCAGGTGATGGATGGAGTTATGCATACATAAATTGGGGTTC
>JAGGWA010000090.1 GCA_021157745.1 Thermoplasmata archaeon | reverse complement strand
TTCCTTTTAAAGAATTTCCTATTTTATGGAACAAATTGATATATAATATGATTAGTTCATTGAAAGTATGGATATCCATGCTTCTCCTGAAATTCCATATGGATTTGTATTTTATTTCTTTTTTAAAACCAAGCTTTCTTCTCTGAGTGACTTCGTCATTCAGTTTTTGTATGAAGAGCAGCAAGGATTCTACTTCTGAAAGATAGAAAAGAATCCATACCAGAAATCTTCTTTTCCAATCTTTATAGCCTATTTTTCTTCCAAAGGTTCTTTGCTTGTTGTATTCTTCATAACCCTGCTTAAAAATTTCATCTACTTTCTTATCTCTCGATAACCATTTTATTATATTTACTCCTTGCATGAATGTATGCTACTCCATATGATAAACATTTCCATTACTTTTTAACAGATGATTCTGGAAAAGTCTGTATAGATATGCAGAACCAAATGCATTTTTTGTTTATTTTCCTCCTCTATTCATTTTTCTCATATGGCTTTCTTTCATAAAAACAGATGCATTTGTTGTAAAATTATATACTCCAGTATGATGCCATTTTCTTTTTTAATGATTCCACAACGTCGTTGCATTGCCTTCCATCTCCTTTATCATTGTAATTTAAAGGAAAATCAAGCATGGTTGCAATTTCTTTTGCAACCCCTTTTGCAAGCACTTCAGCAACATATCCTCCTTCAAGGCTGCAAACAATTCTCTTCTGCACTTCCATGAATTTTTTTATTATCTCGCCATAAAAATCAATGCCAAGCTTCAGCCCGCCGAGAGGATCGCCATAATGGCTGTCAAAACCTGCTGAAATTAAAATGAAATCTGGTTTGAATTGCTCTGCAACTGGAATGAAAATTTCATTTAACAAGGCAGTAATGCATTCCTCTCCGCTTCCATGTGGCAGAGGAGCATTTATGGTATAGCCCTCTCCCTCACCAGCTCCAACTTCCTCGATTCTTCCTGTGCCAGGATAATGGGGGAAAAGATGTATGGAAGCATAGACAACATCGCTTCTATCATAGAATATGTCCTGCGTTCCATTTCCATGGTGGACATCGTGGTCGAATATGAAAACTTTTTTCCCTCGTTGCGTAAGCCAGTTGGCAGCTATGGCAACGTTGTTAAAAATGCAGAATCCCATCGAATGGTTGCGTGTTGCATGGTGCCCGGGAGGACGAACCAGAGCAAAAACCTGGCTATGCCTGCCTTTCAAAATTTCATCGCAAGCTTTTACAACGCCGCCTGCGGCGAGTTTGGCGACGCTATAGCTATGTTCATTCGTGTATGTATCCATATCAAGCCAGCCAACATGGCGGGCATTTTGAATCATTTCGATGCTATGGACTTTGGCTATTTCATCCTCGCTTATTTCATATGGCTCCTGCCAGTCCAGCTTTTCATTTAATGGTGAAGCTTTCAGATAGCTTACTATTGCTTTTAAACGAGAGGCATTTTCGGGATGCTCTTCATTGTTGTGCAGAAGATAAGCGCTGGAATATATCACAAGCATGATTGTATAATGGATGCCATTATTAAATGCTAATGGCTATTTTAATCTTCCATGAAGATTGCTCCTTCTTCCACATAGGCAGCGAAGCCGAGCATGAATACAAAGCCTTCTTCAATTGGAATCGATATCGTTATGCCAGAAAAGCCCAAAGCAGTGACAACTTGTTCATCTCCATTTGCCTCTAGACGCAACGAGCCTCCAATACCAGTGGCGGAAATAACACCATTTCTTATCATAACATATGATGCTGGAAGAAATGGACGAGCTGGAATGATGTGCGTTGCATACAGAATTATGACATAAACAATGAAAGGCAAAACTATTCCATTTTTTGCAAGATATGCAAGTATAACACCAGGCGTGAAAATTATTATGCCATCGCCATAAGCCATTAAGGAGCATGCAAATGTTTTGTTTTCATCCTGCAATAAATCTACCCCAAATTTCAATAGCATGGATGCAATTTGCTTTGCTTTTTCATTTTCCATATTCTCGCCAAATTTTATCAACAAATTTTTTAGCTTTTCTGCCTGCCTTTCATTCATCTCTATATAGCTGCTTATTCCATTTTGTATCACTTCAACATAAACTTTCTCTTCTTTTGCCTCAACTGGCATATTCAATAAAACAAGCATTGAAAAAATAGCAATGACAGCAAGCTTTTTCATGTTAAATAAATATAAAGATGTTTAAAATAGTTTTACTTTTTATTTCTCTTTTTGTCAAGTAAATCAACCATTTTTCTTTGCAATTCTATTTGCTTCCTTTGATATGGAACAACGCTATTTTCATGGATCAATTCTTCAAGCAAATCCATTATTTCTCTGTAAGGATGCACACCACGCAATTCATAATAGCTTCTCGCTCTCGGCACATCAACGTTTTTTCCTCCGCCTGCAAACCCAAAAAATCCAAACTTTTTCTTCGTTTCCATTCCCATGGCAGCAAAACTTTCATCTTCACCAAGTCCAAAGCCTGATGTAGTTATTGGCATTATATTTCCAAATCCAAAAATTTTTCCCAACAAGCCCTGCTCACCACCCAAATCACTTATTTTTTCATACCTCAGGCTCCTTTTCTTCTTTCTCAATATTCCTCCCTCTGTTATGAGACGATAATTTGTTATGATATAGTGATGACTCTTTCTATATACTTCCGTAATAAATGCTCCGAAAATGAAAACAATGGTATTGTATGCGGGAACGAAAAGCTTGAAGCTATTCCATGCATCGAATTTCCACATGATAAGAACTGCAATGCCTGCTATAACCATATATGCAATAAAGACGCGCCATCTTATCAAAAGCAACGAGGCAATTATCCCAGCAATAGCCAGGCCAGCTATCCATAATGCTATCGAAACATAGGGATTCCCAAATATACTATATTTCACATAAATCCATGCCAGAAACAGCCCCCATAGCAGAGGCGCAAGCCACAATGCATGGTATTCCATAAAAGACAATGGATGAGGAACCAATTCATACAATATTTTCTCGCCTTCAAACAGCTTAATATCCACAGTAAAAAACAGAGGAGTGATGATAAAGTTTTCTATATTTCCAGTTCTTCCACAATTTTTCCTATTGCCATATCCAAATCTTCTTTTCTTTGAATTGGCGGCAGTCCATTTAATTTTCTGACTTCATTATATCTTTTGAAAACTTCATTTTTAAATTCCTTCACATGCAACTTTTTCTTTTTCCTTCTTTCTTGGTTCTCTTAAGCTTCTCGTTTATTTCTATTTCATATTCTTTCGGCTTTTCTCTTTTTATTTTTGCTTTTACCTTTCCTTCAATCAATAAAGCTTCGATATCAATTTCCCTTTTCATCAAAACCTTTCCTTTAACCCTTCCAAGCGTATTTTTTGGAAGCTTCTTATATTTGCATTCAATCTTTATTC
>JAGGWA010000130.1 GCA_021157745.1 Thermoplasmata archaeon | reverse complement strand
ATTGATTCAGCTGATTTGTTGAATTAACTATCACGCCAATGAGGCGGCGATGCCTGTTTATTGCCTTTGATAATTTCATGTATTCATCTGCAACCTCTTTTCCAACCTTCTTTTTCAATTCCTCATATGTCTTTTTCGCCTCTTCCTCTCTTTCAAAAACATCCTCTATTTTTCTAAGCAACGTCTCCTTGGTAAATGGCTTAACAATGTAGTTCTCAATGTAGTCAATGGGTTTATCATATGTGTCCTCAGGTGTTAGAGGCAAAGCTGTAAGCATTGATACAGGAATATCCTTCAATTCTTCATCCTGCTTCAATCTCTTCAATGTTTCCCATCCATCCATTTTTGGCATAAGGATATCAAGCAGGATCAAATCTGGTTTGATTTCTTTGGCTTTTTTTAAAGCTTCTTCTCCATCATAAACACCAACAACCTCGTATTTCCCTGAGAGCATTTTTTTAACTATATCTATGATTTCTGGCTCATCATCTGCAATCAAAATCTTCTTCATTTTCTTCATTTCGCCACCTCTTCAAGCTTTATCAATATCTCCCTGATTGTATCTGATGATTCAATAATATCTTTAATGAGCTGCTTCCCAAAAGGCTGGTAGCCCTCGCCGCCGCCCGCCTCTATTCGCTTCCTTATCATTTCCATCAGGATGTCTGTCGAGGGCTTTTCAAGTTCTATTTTTTCTATATCACGTCCTTTAAAATATTGCTTTATTTCCTCGCTTTCCTTAACTGATGCCATTACAACAGATAGATTGAGATCAGGCTCATCGAGTTTACTCACAATATATTTCCATATTTTTTCATCCTTTATGCTGTCCGCTTCATCCATCAAAACAGCTATTGGCGCTTCAGTATATTTTTTCTTCAGGAATACCCTTGAAAAGAAGGATGCTTTCGTTATTTTATCAATTTCATTTTTAAAATCCTCGAACTTTAGCTCTTCTCCTCCATGGAAATATATGCTCTTCAATTTATACAGGGGTGCAAATTTATTTATCCATAGCAAAAAGGTTGTTTTTCCCACACCAGTTTTTCCCAAAATCCAGAAACACTCGCTTTTCCCAGCAAGTATTTTAAGCATGACTCTCCTTGCTTCTTCCTTATAAACCATGAAAGTTGGATCAGGTTCATTTGGATTGAGATATATTCTTTCAACCATCCTAAATTAAATGGAAGCCAATTTATATGTCTTTCACTTTTTTCAATCATTCAATTATTTCAAGCTTAACTTCCTTTCCATTATAGTCATAAGCTTTCCATGAATTGTCATCGTATGGATATGCAATTATTATATGTATTATTCCATTTTTGCTGAATGTTATCAGGTCATCTTGGGAAGGTATTGGATAACCAGAAGGATGGGAATGAACAGTTCCAACGATTGAGAAGTCAATGGGGGCCATATAGATGTTGAATGTAGCATGTCTTTTTCCATATGTCATCTGGGGAAGCATGACTATTTCCGAGATTATGCTTTTATCCTTTCCTACAGAAAGCAAAGCTAAAAATTCGCGGGGATGCAATGCTCTCGCTCCTTCCTTTATTGTTTCAAGACATTCTCTCTCTATTCCCTTTATTTTCATTCTTAATTAATAAATGCAGCATATCATAAATCTTTTCCCTTTCTGCAAAGTAAATCTAGATTGGCAAATTCCCTTTTAAATTTTTACAAACCTTTAAATTTGGATATTTGGTATGCAGATGTGATGAAAAAATTATTGGTTGCTTTCATTATAGCACTATTCATTTTTTCATTGGTTAATGCATCTTCTCTTAAAAAACCTGAGTGGAGAAAAGGGGATTTTTGGAAATATGAAATGGAGACAATCGGAGGGAAAAATAAAAGCATAATATCAACAACAATTATAGGCAAAGAGGATGTTACCATCAATAATATAACATATCATTGCATAGTTTCTAAGAATAATTTTTCGGGGGAAATTAGAGTACAATATTTAGATGAAGAAAGCTTGGCCATCGTAAAAGAAATAATTTATAACAATGGAGCTAAAGAAAAAATTTATAACCCACTCTCTTCCCTTATACAATATCCGGTCTTTATTGGAAAAAAATGGGAAACAAATACGGATTGGAAAAATACCACCATAACTATATTTTTTGAATGCATCGGAAAAAAAGATATAACGACGAAAGCAGGAAAATTTAGCTGTTATGTTATAAGAGCAAATTATTCTTTTAATGGCACTATAAGTCCTTATTTTTATCAAGTTATTTATGTTTCAGGTAGGGCTGGAAACATTGTGAGAGTAGAATATTACGGTAATATGGAGGGAAATGAAACATTGGTTGAGTATATAGAATTAGTATCTTTTCGTTATAGCGCTGGTATAAAACATGATAACCTAATTATATATGGGATCGTAATTGGTGGAATCATTATTTCATTACTCGCTTTATATAAACAATTGGGTGTAAAAAAGAAGTTGCTTTAAAAGTATTGCTTTTTAGTTTACAACATTCCTTTGGAAATTTAGATTGTAATTAACATGGCAATGATTTAACCTCATATTTTCAAATGTTAGTCAATATCACGCATTACACCATTCTCGCAAGGAAAAGGACATTGCCTGCATTTTTTCTTCTTGCAATAATCCCTCCCAAGCTTCATCAAAGCTATTTCCAACTTTACCTCATCTATGCCCTGCATCTTTTTTATTCTATTTCCTTCCAGCAATCCATGATTTTTTGCAGCAAGAATTGCATAAGGAGATGGATTATGAGGGAGATGAAGTTCCCTTAAAAATATGTCTATCGTAACATCTCCTATTCCCTTTGCAACCTTCAATGCTTCTCTTCCCTCCTTCATTATTTTCTCGATTCCTCCTTTTTCAATTATATTCTTGCATGCTTCCAAAATTTTATCAGCAGTTTTGAAATCATATCTTGTATATCCTCCCTCATCGAGAAGGGATACAAGCTTATCCCATCCAGCTTCAAGAATTTTTTCTGGCGTTGTAAGTCCAGCTTTCTCAAATATTTTGTATGTTTTCATTGCATTTTCTTCCCTGATTGGAGCGCCAAAAAGCATAGCCGCGAGAAACCACTTAAACTTTTCTTTCCTTGCATCTATTCCAAGCAACTCGCTATATTTCCTGCCATATTTTTCAACAAATTCCTCAATGCGCATTTTACAATATTCTGAATATTTTCAAATCTCTTTCAGATGTATTTCCTGCAATATCCTCTGCAACAATCTTGACATAATGCATTCCAAATTTTAAGCCATTCCAATCAAATGAAAATTTTTGTTTAGGTGATGAATAAACTTCACTGTCATCTATGAAAATTTTAACTCCCTTTAACGTGCTGTCTTTTGCCTTCCCTTCTATTGTAACATTTCCAATGGCTATTGTAACATTTCCTTTCAAATCCATTATCTTGTTTCCAAATATGTACAGTGCATGGCTTGGGCTTTCAACTTCAATTTCTGGAGGTGTAATATCATAAATGCAGTAGCAATCACCATGTAAAGGAAAATCTTCATTATCAACCTTGCTGCAAAGCTCATATATCCCTTCCTTTTGAGGGCTAAACTTCCAGTGATATGGCTTTTCGCTCTCTCCATAATAATTCCATTTCCCCCATCCTTTCTGTCTGTAATAAAGTTCAGCTGTTCCATCATAGTTTGAATTGGCATAAACATCTATTTCTTTTCCAGTTGGATTCAAAACATAGGCTCTCGATGTATTCTTTATTGATGGCAATTTTATGCTTGGGTCGCCCAGCATGTTGAATTCAGTGATTGTAAGCCTGTCTATGGCTGGTAGAAAATAAGAATGCATCATGTAATACACTATGGCATTCGAGAATATACTTCCAGTTTCATTCAATCCATCGTAATAGCTTTTGAAAAATGCATAGTCCAGATAGCCGCTGAGCGAACTCTTTATCGATTCCTCAAGATAAACATAAGCCACCCTCACACTTCCAATATATGCTATGGCGCCGCCGCCCTCATGGAGTAAAAATTCCTCGCCCAAACAATCTGCTTCATCAAAATCGTTCGTTAAGCAAGCCATTGCGAAGACCACAGGAAGGCGGTAGCCATTGCTTAGCCTGTCCACATCATCTATTGACCAGCTTCCAGTTTGCCACACCATTGAGTATGGGCTTCCATGAGAAGCAAAATTGATAAACATGGCTCCCTTATTTATCTCATCTATTATTTTGCTGGCTTTTGCCTTGCCATCTATTTCATAAAGTTTTTCGATATCAAAGTTTTTTAAAGCCTCTGCTATATAGTCCTTTAAATATTCTCCCTCCCTGATGTTTGTATCGGAAAATAGTTCGGTTCCAACAAATATTGCTCTTTGAGTAGGCACTTCAAAATGCTTTATTTTATCAACAACTACTCGGGCTTCTCGAGCCGTATCTACAGGCAGCCTTCCAATATAAACATCTGGAACATAATCTGCATTGTCTTCTTTCTCCCCATACACTTCATTTCCATTTTCATCCCATGAGGAAAAAGAGCCATCTCCCCTGTAGATGTCTGCATAATATAAATCTGTTGGAATTTTTGATGGCTGATCAATTTCTGTTTTGACATATCTGACAGGAACAATATCTGCATCGCCAAAAAGCAGAACATATTTTATGCCATCTTTTTCAATCTCATCTTTTATGAATTTCTTTATTTTTTCTGCGTTGTCTCTTCCATCTTCCTGTCCGTATATTCTGTCCAAAGATGCAACTATCGTTGAAACACCAATGTTGTTTTTATAATTTGATAGCTCGTATGCATATTGAAGGAGCGAGGATGGAGATATTATTAGCATATCATAATCCCCATTTTTACCCAATTTTTGTATGGTGTTATTGAGCTCTATGCTAACATTAACATCAAAATCTGCATGCATGAGCGTGCCATTCATGTATCGATATGGGAATAAATATATTGTAAGAAATTTTGATATCTTTCCATTGAATAAACCCATTCTTATTTTGTAATCATACCATTTTTTTGGATATTCTCCGTTTTTATATTCAATCTGTCCTCCTATTGCTCTGGGAGAATTTGCAAAATTTATTTTTATATCTGCCATCGTAATATTTTTTATTTTTACGTCAACTTTTTTTATCTCTATGTTGCTATCGAAAACATAGCTTTTCACCTCAAATGGCAAAATTGGCTGGTTTGGAGAATAAAGCATGTTGCTTTCATTGAATCTTACTCCGCTTCCTTTTATGTTCATTGAAAATACAAGTATAAATGCAATAAACAGGACAAGTTTTTTCATATGTTTTTAAATTAAAAAACATTATTTATCTTTTTGCCGCAGGCATAACCCAAAATTTATATTAGAATTTGGCATTACTGAATTGGCGATTCCATGGAAAAGAAAGTAAGTGTTGAAGAATTGTTGGCGAAAGCGAAAAAGCCTGCCCAAGAAGCGATTAAATTGCACCCTTTCTATAAGGGGAAGATACAGGTTGTGCCGAAGTGTGTCGTACGTAACATGGATGATTTTGCAATATGGTACACGCCTGGTGTTGCTGAACCATGCAAGGACATAGCAAAAAATCCTGATATGGTTTTTGAGCACACAAATAAAGCGAATTTCGTTGCAG
>JAGGWA010000129.1 GCA_021157745.1 Thermoplasmata archaeon | reverse complement strand
GTTTTCTGCATCGTTCTCATGCAATTCAATGAGCCATCTCTTTCCATATCTTCCATATAAAGCGTAGAGAGCATCTCTTTGCGCTTCGCTGAAGTTAAATATTTCCTCAACATCGCTAACTCCTATTTCATATGCAGATATCATCAAATGACTCATTCCATGACTCGGATTTGGAGAATATACAACGAGCCTTTCCTCCGCCATAGGATGATGCTTCAATCCCTTTCCAATGCCCTCGTAATACTCTCCATGCGGGTCAACGATGAGTACACCATATTTTCCAGTATTCATTATGCTCGCCGCAATAACCCGCATCAAATTGCTTTTTCCCATTCCAGTTGTGGCGAAAATTCCAATATGATAGGGCAGAAGTTTTCCATCTATGCCAACTTTCATGTCAATAACGCTTTCCCCACTCCTCAGTTTCCCAACCTCGATGTCCCCCATGTATTTCTCCAGAAATGCATAATCCTCTTTCCTTGGCTTCCTGACAACAGAGAAATAGCTCGGTATCGTCTTCGGCTTCCTGAATTCATTTCCAATTACGTAGCCAAGAGGCTTGCATATCCCTATCTTAAAAAGCCTCCTCTCCTTTTCCATTATCTTATATGGCTCATTTTTCTTGTCCAGCATGAGCATCTCGCCCGCCGCCAGCAGCCCCCAGTTTTCCGGGCCTTCGTGCCCATATTTTATGTCTATTACGCGGAGGAAAAAAATTGCCCTGCTTTCCTCATCCTCTGCAACCAGAATTTCTCCTATTTTCACATCCTCGTTGTAGCTGAAACGGAAGGTTATCTCTCCCACGCTTTTCCCTATGATTCTTCCAAGCATTTTCTCACACCATATATTCATGATAATCATAAAAAATGTTTTCCCAGTCTTCGTAGCTCATTCCAGCATTTTCTCTTATTCTGTTTTTTATATAATCTGCTTCTTCTTTTTTTATTTCCACAATTCTATGAGCAATTGCAAGAGGGTAAGGATAGCCGATATTTCCAATTTCATTGCATAATGATGCAATCTTTTCCAGCTTTTCTTTTACCTCGCCTGTTGCATCGACTCTAAAAGCAAATCTTGCATAAGGATGGAATTTTGCTGCGTATGTTGTCTCGTTGATTTTATAAAACCATCTTTTGGCTGGCAGCAATGTGTCACCATATTTTTTTATTAAATAAAGCAATGGTACGCTACCATGCTTCAATCCAGATTTTTTACTTATGCCAACCATATTGTCTTTCAGCTCTTTTGGCACGCCATCAATCAAAATTAACTCTGCATTTAATTTTCCTGCCAGCTCCATCTCCATTGCTTCTCTTATCTCGTCTATTTTGCTTTCCTCTTCAACAATCTCTATTGAAGGTTCAAAAACGTGCTTTTCCATCTCTCCGCCCTTTACAATAACATATCCTGTCCTTACCAAAAAAACAAAAAAGTTGCCAGCATCCAATATTTTCATGCTGCTTCCATCTATGGCTGCGATACTTTCTGCCTCCTCAACACCAAATTCAATGAAATCTGAAGCATTAAACTTGCTTTCCGTTTTTGCCATCTTTTCAATGAATTTTGCAGCCTCTTCCAAATCCATGATGTTATAGGCATGAGATAATATAATGTTATCTGAAATGAAAAAATGAGGGATATCAACAGCAACCGCCTCAAGCAGGTGACGGACATTTAGAACAGGAGCGTGATAAATAAAAGCAATAGCAATAATTAGCAAGCCTTCTCCTTTTTCCCTTCTCGATTTAATCATCGTTGCCATGCACTTTGGAGAGCAATACTAAACAACATTAATATATCTCATGCTTTCATACAACCCATGGAAACAATTATAGGGCTTGTAGCGGGAGCATTAACAAGCTTCGGCTTTGTTCCACAGATTGTGAAAGGGCTGAAAACAAAGAAGATGGAAGACGTCTCATATTACATGCCTGTAATACTTGCCGTCGGCATGTCTTTGTGGCTTGTTTATGGCTTACTCCGCCGTGATATTGCCATAATAGCTGCCAACATCTTTGGAACAGCATGCAATATTGTTATTGTTGCAATGAAAAGGATGTATGAAAGAAATCGTGATATTAAAAATTATATTTAAAAAACCATTTTCAAATGATGCTGAAACTACCTGAAAATGATTTAATTTATTTCAGGCAAAAAATTCCGATGAATAAAGCAAAGGAGATGTCGAAAAAAATAAACAAAGGAAGAAATAAAAAGGCTCTTGCATTGTCTATCACATTCGCAACCATTCCTTATATCCTTTTTCAGCATTTTGAGTATAACAATATTTTAGCCATTTTGATGGCAAGCGTTGTAACCACTGCAATAATTTTCTGCAACATAAGAATTCCAACTGAATGGGCAATAGGCAGTGAAGGCATATATTTATTCTATTTGTGGAACAGCGTAATAAAATGGTATCTTATAAATGAAATAACGGAAGGCAAAGATGGTTTTTTGATAAAAATAGGGAGATGCAGAAAATACTATCTCATAGCAGATGAAAAAGATGCTGTTAGAGAGATACTGCAACAGTTTACAGTTTTAGTTCGAGGGGAAATTTAGCATGCCTTCAATTCATCCGCACGTTGAATAACCGCAATTCTTGCAAATCTTGCATCCTTCCTCGTATACCAAAGGAGAGCCACATTCTGGACATACTCCAACAGGCGCCTCCTTTTCTGATTGCAAAATTGGCTTTATGAACGCTTCCTCTTTTTCTTCCTTCTTTTCCTCTTTCTCCTTTTCAAAATGTTCAAGGCGAGGTATCTCAAATTTTTCTTTGCCCTCAAGGTGCTCTTCTAAGGCCTTTGCTATTGCATCTGGACATGAAAGTATTGTTCCTCCTCTCGTAAGCAACGGATTCGGACACCTTATTCCCTTGAGCTGCTTTATTATGTCGCGGGGCTCTATCCCACTCCTTAGACATAACGAAATAAGCCTCCCGATAGCTTCAAGCTGCGCATCCGCGCACCCTCCAGCCTTGCCAAGCCTTGCAAACACTTCAAACAATCCATGCTCATCCTCATTCATTGTAACATAAAGGTTTCCACAGCCAACCTCCACCTTCCTAGTAACCCCCCACATCACAGTCGGGCGCGGGCGGGGGCGAGGCTTGATAAAGCCTTCTTTTTTCTTCTCTTTCTCCTCCTTCACAACCAAAACCTGCTCTGGACGGCTTCCATATCTATAGACTGTTATTCCCTTGCATTTCAGCTTGTATGCAAGCAGATATGCCTTTCTTACGTCATCGATGGTTGCTTCCTCTCTCAAATTTATAGTTTTGGAGGTAGCATTATCTGTATATTTCTGAAAAGCTGCCTGCATGCGAACATGCCATTCTGGATCAATATCCAGAGCCGTAACGAAGATGCGTTGCCATTCTTCAGGCACTTCTTCTATGCCTTGAACAGAGCCATTGTTTTCAGCAATCTTTTTCATCAATTCCTCGCTGTAGAATCCGAGCTCTTTTGCGATTTTCTCAAAATATGGATTGACTTCATATAACCTATCTCCCTTATCAAGAACATTTCTCATGAATGATATTGCAAACAAAGGCTCTATCCCAGAAGAGCAGCCAGCTATTATTGATATTGTGCCTGTGGGGGCAATTGTTGTTACAGTGGCGTTTCTCATCGCCGGATACTTTCCATCCCATACGCTTCCATTGAAATTCGGAAAAGAGCCACGTTGCTTTCCGAGCTCAACGCTCGCCATCCTTGCCTCATGCTGTATGAATTTCATTATTTTCTCCGCCATTTGCAATGCTTCCTCGCTGTCATATGGAATGCGTAGCTGAATGAGCATGTCAGCGAAACCCATAACGCCAAGCCCTATCTTTCTGTTGGCGAGGGTCATCTTTTTAATTTGAGGAATCGGATACTTGTTCATGTCGATAACATTGTCAAGAAAATGAACAGCTTTCCATACAACATCTTTCAATGCATCCCAGTCTATGTCGTTTCCTTTTACAAATTTTGAAAGATTTATGCTTCCCAAGTTGCATGATTCGTAAGGCAACAAAGGCTGCTCCCCACACGGATTTGTTGATTCAATCATGCCCACATGAGGTGTTGGATTATGGCGATTTATTTCATCAAGGAATATTATGCCAGGCTCCCCGCTCCGCCAGGCATGCTCTATTATCATATCAAAAACTTCCTTCGCATTTAACTTTCCAACCACCTTTTTTGTCCTCGGATTTATGAGCTCGTAATCCTCTCCTTTCTCAACTTTCTCCATGAAATCATCGGAAACAGCAACAGAAATGTTGAAGTTCGTTAGTTCGCGAGGGTCATCCTTGCATTTTATGAATTCGAGTATGTCTGGATGCGTCACATGCAATATTCCCATGTTGGCGCCTCGCCTCCTTCCACCTTGCTTTATAACATCGGTAGCAGCGTTAAAGACCTTCATGAATGATATTGGCCCGCTGGCGACGCCGCCTGTGCTTCTAACGATGTCTCCTTTTGGGCGGATTCTTGAAAATGAAAAGCCTGTGCCTCCCCCGCTTTGATGAATGAGAGCTGTATTTTTAACTGCTTCAAATATGCTTTTCATTGAGTCCTCGATAGGGATAACAAAACAGGCTGAAAGCTGCTGTATGCTTGTCCCAGCATTCATGAGTGTTGGGCTATTCGGAATGAAAAGAAGCTCTGACATTATTTCATAGAATTCTTCCTCTGCTTTTTTAACGTCCCCTCCGTATTTTTCATCTGCCAAAGCAATATTATGGGCAACTCTGCGAAACATTTGCTCTGGAGTTTCAATAACCTTTCCGTTTTCATCTTTCAAAAGATATCTTTTTTCCAAAACCTTTAAAGCATTTCTCGTGAGCTTAGCCATTGTGGTATAATAAAACAGGCTATAAAATTATTTTCTCAATCCTGATGAGACCATAGTGGAATAGGCACACTCAATCTCCAACAAATTTATATAGGTTTAAATAATTATAGTTTGGTGGTAATGTGAAAATTGGTGTTGCCATCATCATATTTGTTTTGCTATTTCCTCCGTTTATGGTTGGAAGTGGAGAGGATGTTGTGGATGTTGCCACAGAAGGCAATAAACTTTTTGTTGGCGGTTCAGGCCCGGGCAATTACAGCATGATACAAGATGCAATTGATCATGCAGGAAATGGGGATGCAATTTTTGTATATGCTGGAGTGTATAAGGAAAATATTGAAATATACAATATGCAGGATTTAACAATCACTGGGGAAAACATGGAGAATACAATAATAGATGGCGATTTCAATAACGATGATGTTGTATCAATTCATTATAGCAATGGCATAAAAATAGCCAATTTCACAATAAGAAATAGCGGACAAATCTATTATTACTGTGGCTTGGGAGCATCTTCTTCAGAATATTGTGAAATATCGAATTGCAAATTTGAAAATGATTTTCATGGAATTGTTGTGTATAAATCAAGCCATAACAAAATTAAAAACTGCATCTTCAATGATTTGCAAGGACAATCAATTCTAATTACAGTAAATTCAGATTATAATGAAATAAAAAATTGCCAATTCAATTATGCAAACTGGACTGGCGCATATGTCTACAAATCAAAGGAAAATAAGATAATTGACTCAACTTTCTATGGCTGTGATACAGCAATTACAGTATATTCTTCTCCAAATTGTCAAATAAAAGGTGCTACAGTATATTCATGTGGCAGCATGGATAGCGTTAGTTTATTTATAGGTGCATCGCAAGATGTTATATTGCAGAATTGCAATATATCAGAAAGCAAGAATACTGGGCTGGCGGTTTCTCAAAGTAGCAATGTCTTTATCTCGGATTCTTCTTTTGTTGATGATGTTGCAGGCATAATTCTATATGAGACACATGACTCACAGATAGAAAATTGCACTGTCTCGGGTTCTAAATATAGTGGCATTTCAATTGAGTATTCGAGTCGTGATAAAATAATGAATACAGTTTCGAGGGACAATGGTTATCATGGCATACTTTTATATTACTCAGATAGCAATGAAGTTAAAAATTGTGAGCTTGCTGGAAACACATATTTTGGCATCGATATATATAAAGGAGAAGGAAACAATGATGTGAGATATTGCACCATAAGAGAAAATAAAGCATGCGGCGTGTATCTGTTTGAAACGAAAGATGATGTAATCAACTATAACAACATCATAGATAATGGATGGGGAATGTTTGTTAACAATAGTATTGCAGATGCAAGATATAACTACTGGGGAAGCGTATTCGGTCCACTTACATTTGGATTGTTTGGAGACGGAATATGGTGGACTAAAGGAAGCAGGGCAAGTTTTTTCCCATGGGCACTCACGGAAATAAAATAATGCTATGTCACATGCTCCCCTATTGTTCCAGTGTTGATGGCAGTAGGCATATCCCATCCATGAACAGGATTCCATACATGCAATGTTGGATCCCCGAAGTAACATATATTTTCTGAAACATCCCACCACCATTCTTTTGTTAGGTAGCCTATTCCAACATGCTCCATGGATTTTGAATATGCCTCTCCTGCTGAATAGCCTAAAGCGAGGTAGCGAGCGAACATTTCTACGGCAAAATTTGCATACCATGACGTGAGCCATGGATCTATTATCTGAAACACGCTTCCATGCCTTATCATTGTTAAATGAAGATATGTTGAGGAGATGTAGCAGGAAATGCCAGCATTTATTCCGCATGAATGCAAATTCTTCAAAGAAGCATCGAAATCATAGCCATTCTTTATCTCTGTCTCGACCTGCTGGAATATTGCAATAACAATGCCATCTGGATGCAATGCTGAATGCAAATCCCAGCCAATCCATTTATCCATCACCATTACATCTGGATTTTCTGTGCAACCAGTCTGGAAAATCTGGGTTTGTCTTCCAGCTATTCCCCATCTGAACAAAGCCTGCCTTAGTAAACCGAATTCGTAGCCACGCCAAGGATTTGGCTCCGTAGTTATCTTCTTGTTTTCGATTATTTTCCATACAACGGGCACATCTTTAAGCAGATACATCATTTTACTCCAGTTGGCGTTGGGATCCCAGAAGCCCACGCCTCCAGAATGCCAGTGACCGGCATGCATCCCCTCAAACCACATTATTACACCCTCATTTAAATTATGCATTGTCGCCGAAAAATTCGTGGAAAATGCTATGCTGTAGCCAAGTTTCTTTAAATAGAATGGAACAACCTCCGATGTACTTATATCTGGCCAGTATGCTCCAATTTTATCTGTTACTCCCTCATCTATTGGATTTGGAGAAGGCGTTTCATATGGCGTGATTCCATCTCTCGTTGTGTATTTGCAGCCCCAGTATTTGCTCGCCTCTTTATTAAATTCGTGGCAGTAGGAAACCCATGTGTTCAAAACAGGATATGAAAAATTCTCCTTCATGCTCGGCTTTATTATCTTGAATCTGCCTGCAAAGCCTCGCTGCGACACACTTCCATTTATAAGCTCAACGCTCCCCTTCAGAGCCGGATTCACGAATATCAAGGCAGGATAAAAAACGCTTCTCGCCACCCAGTAGCTTGCATCGGCAGGCGTGCCCAATATGCGGCCAGGATTGGCTTTTCCAACGAATGCACGATCCCATCCTATGCCTATGTCGAATTGTCCAGCTATCGTTATAATATCTTCATTGCCTTCCCTATCATATCCATGGGAGGTAAGAAAATCGTATACCTGCGAGGCCATCAGATACATGCAGCCAGGCGGCGGAGGCTCCCTCGCCAGGCTGTCGCGCCTCCAGAAATCGGTTATCCAGCTTGCAGAATTGCTCAATGGCTCATGCTCATCCACAATCAAACTTGGCACTTCATGAAAAGCTGCCATGTAAGCAGCTGGGCCAATATACAAAGCTTTTTCTTTGTCTCCGTGAGG
>JAGGWA010000078.1 GCA_021157745.1 Thermoplasmata archaeon | reverse complement strand
GTAAAAGTCTCAAAAAAATCGCTAATAAATTTGTCAATGACTGTTGTTTATCCGCCAAATGGCTTTCGTTTCCACATTTTAAGCAATGTTACGCCCAAAATTTTGGCAATTTTTGGCGATTTTATACGACGTTATGAAGACAAAAGCCTTAATTTGAGATGGTAAAAATGTAATAAAAATTGCAACTGGCAAATTATACAATGGCAGTATAATTAGCTTAAAATAGCAAAGTCAAGTTAATAGAGAATACGAAGATCACCCTTTGTTTGAACAAAGTTTTTGGTTAAAATTGATGGATGGGAAAAGATCAATAGAGATTATAAGATTTAAAGAAATATTGTCCACAAAAAAATCTGTTTGGGAAGGAGATAAAATAATTGCAATTGGTTTCCCTAGAAAAAAAGATTTTAGATACGTATTTAAAGCACATTACTAGAATCCTTAATCAATCAATAGGTCAAGCTTTTTATTTATTTTTCAATATTTCTTTCACCGTTTCCAACGCCTCTTTCTTTGCATCTTCAATTTTTTCTTGATTTATTCCAGTCATGCCTATTGTTTTTCTTCCTCCTCCTTTCCCTCCAAATTTTTCACCCACCTTTTTTGCTATTTCACTGCAATCTATGGCAAGATCGGATGAGCATGCTATTGTTAAAATAGCATTTCCATTTTTCCTGCTTGCAGTTATGACAACGCTTTTGTGCTGTGTGAGCTCTTTCATTGTCTTTGGAGAAAGGTTATCCTGCATGATTATTTTCACTCCATTAAATTCTTCCTGCGTTGCCACGCTTTTTTGTGTCTCCTCCAATTCCTTTCGAAGCTTTTTGTTTTCCTTCAATAATTTTTCGATGGCAGTTGCAACGCGAGATGGCTCCGTTTTTAGAAGGGAAGCAGCCTCTTTTAACAGGCTTTCCTGCCTTTGTATGTATTCTATAGCCTTTTCCCCTGCACAAAATCTCAACCTTTCCACACCATCCTGGATGCGTTCTGTTCCAATTATCTTTATTATCCCTATCTCTCCAGTATTATTCACATGCATTCCTCCACATGCTTCGCTATCTATTCCAGGAATTTCAACGATGCGAAGCACGCTGCTTTTGGGTGCCCCTCCCTGATACAAACGAATGCCATATTTCTTTTCCGCCAGATCACGTCTCATAAATTGCTTTATGACTGGTTTAAATGATTGAACAATCTTATTTGCCATCATTTCAATTTTCCTTGCATCTTCCTCGCTTATCCTCTTATAATGCGTAACATCAAGTCTCGCCTCATTTTCGTCAAGTTCGCTCCCGGCCTGCCATATGTGGTTGCCAAGTGTTAGGCGAGCAGCAGCATTTATGATATGCGTCGCCGTATGATGGCGCATCATGGAATAGCGGCGATCCCAGTCAATGATGCCGTGCACCTTCCCTTTTTCAATTTTCCCCTCTATATAATGCAAAATTGCATTTCCGGCTTTCTCAACTTTCTTCACTCTAACTTTCTTTCCATTCTGAATCAGGTAGCCAGTATCATATTTTTCTCCACCGCCTTCAGGATAGAAAAGTGTCTGATTTAAAATGACAATGCCATCATCAGCATGTACAACGAGAGCATCGAATTCCTTTTCATAGTCTCGCTCATAATACAGCTGCTTCGTTTCATATGGATACTCTTTTTCCTCCTTCTTTTCCTTTTTCCTCGCTTTTGCATGCCTCTCTGCCACCATTGATTCAAAATTTTCAGGGATGCTTACATCAACAATTTCTTTTACAACCTCTGGATGTATTCCATGCGAATCGTATAGCTGGATCAAATCTTCTATTCCAATTTTTTTCTTCTTTTCAACATATCTCTTAACCAGGCTCTTCCCTCTTTCAAGAGTAGCATAATACTTCTCTTTCTCTATTTCAAGAATTTCCTTCATCCTGCTCTTTTCCTTCAGAAGTTCTGGAAAATCCTTTTTCAAATATTTCAAATGCTCTTCAACAATCGAAAAAATGTCTATGGAAGCGTCTATCTTATCCATAAAGCGCAGCGTCCTTCTTATTAACAATCTTGCAAGGTAGCCAACGCCTGTATTTGAAGGCACAACTCCATCGCCAAGCATGAAAGCAAGGCATTTTGTATGGTCTGCTATGGCATATGAATATGCATTGGCTACGCCAATCTTTTCTATAACCTGAGGAAATATTGCTTCGTAAACATTCTTACTCCCGTTTGTAAGCCATACAAGGCGTTCCAGCCCATAACCTGTATCCACAATTTTCATCGGCATCTCGTCATAACTGCTGCCCTTAACAACATATTTCCCATTCTCGGCTTCCTTCAAATTCATAAAAACAAGCGTTGCCACTTCAAGCCCGTTTACTATGACTTCCAAGCAAGCGCCAGCGTTGCCACCGCCAGCCCACTCCGCCTCCTTGTATACTACATCATCGATGCCAATGCTCTCGAGGAAACGATGGCAGTATTGTATCGTCTCTTCAGCCCAGTAAACTTTTTCGCCATTGTTGAAAGCGTGATGGCCCATCATCTCGAATATTGTGAGATGGCGCCCGCTTTTGCCAACCTCATCCAAATCATTAAGGCGTATGCTTGGCTGCGATATTACGAGAGGATTTGCAGGAGGTGGAACTTCTCCACTCGTAACATGAGGCTGAAAGTCAGCGATGCTTGCAATCGTTAGATAAATATCATCTCTCCATCTCGCCACAACTGGATATCTTTTAAGTCGTGTGTGGCCATGGCGTTCAAAGAAAGAAAGGAAAGCTTCCCTCATGTCATGCAATCCCATTTTCTTTCCAACTGGATTTCCTATGAATGAATATTCATTGCATGGATATTCGTTGCATGTATCTCTTTCCTCCTTTGTCCAGAAATATGCTCCACATTTCTTACATTTCTTCCTAACAAATCCTTCTTCCTTGAAGAAATTGAGCTGCAACATTTTCTGCAATTCAGGATGCATTGATGTATATAGATTGTCATTTATAAAATTATCATGGTATTTTTCTTCGCATAGAAACTTTTGCAGATTTTTCCCATTATCTTGGGAACTTTTTAATGTTTAATTCGTTTCTCTCGTCACACAAACTCCTTGATTGATTTTCCTGTTTGCTTAATCATAATACTTCAATACAAATTTGCTTATCTGTAGTGGAACCCATGTTGTAAGAATTTTGTCATTTTTTAATTGCTTTTTAAAAGCCATGTGCTTTCTTGTTCTGACATTCTTGGATCCATTTTCTCTAAAACTTCAATAATTTTATGATGCTGAGAAAGAAGCTTTAATCCTTAAATAAAATTATGGGAATAGGCACAGCCACATCCTTTATCATTTTGCATAACACTAAGTTTTGATGCATATAAATCTCCTTTCATTCGATACATTACACTGCCATAAAAGATTTATTCAAAAAGCCATTTATACATATGGCAAGGAAATTGATTTCTGTGCTGATATTTTTGAGTATGCTAAGTATGGCTTATATTGAAGGTAACGATGTTGGCAGAGATGTAAAAGCATCTGGTGAGGAATTCATACCCGTGAAAAAAGTAACTTTTGTGAAATTTGATGAAAATAGCTACATGGATGATTATGCATATCTTGCAGCTATTCCAGCAAGCATTTTCAGGCATGATGGGAAAACCTATGCATATCCATTGCTCTTCTATGATGATTTTAAGCCGAGCAACAAACACGAGCTTTCTCTTAACTCGAGTCAGGGAATAAAATATTTCATGGAAGATTGGATTGCATATTGTCGTGGCTTAGATAAAATAGAATGCATAAATATGGGTAAACCTGACTTCGAGGCAAAGAACTACAGCTATATAAATTCCACAGACATTTATGAAATTGCCAGCAAAATTGCATTGAAACACTGGAAGAAGAGCGATGTCTGTTTTGTGGCTTATGCTGGGGATTTCGATGAATATGAAACAATAAATGGAGATTTTTCTGCGAGTATAGAAGGAAAAGTTAAAAGAATGGAAATAACACTTCCAGAGCCAGAGGGAATAGGAGGCGTGTATGCAGATTTTGATGTTACACCGCCATATGTATATATAGAAGCAATCGTTGAATGGGATCCTCTGCTTCGTGGTCACGACATAGATTTGCAGTTGTATGACAATGCATTTGGAATGGTCGATGCTTCAGAAAACTGGAACGCATTGTTTGGAACTCATGAAGCTGTTTCATCCTACATTTTCAATTATGGAAAATGGAAAGTTGGTTTGACAAATATGCCCACTGAAGATTTGAATGATTTTATTGCGGGAGAGCCAAGAAGATATTATGATGTGAACATCTCTCTTTATTCTGGTGGAGTTTATGAATTGCCCCCCATAGAATTCAAAGCGAGAAATGTCAGCATAGATGTGAGATGCAGCGAAAACATATCTTTTGGTGTCGCATTGATTTCAAATGGAATTCCATATGAGCCATATTATGGAAATGGAAATATCAGCATATCTATTCCAGAGCTTGGAACTGGAAACTATTCCATTTGCATATTCCTTAAAAATGAAACGAATGCAAAATTTGATGTGAGATATGAATGGCAAAATATTGGAAGCATGCAAACACATTCATTTGCAGCAGCATCTCAGGCTGCGGTGCTGGCGAGTTTGATGGACACTCCGTTGCTATATATTTCTCCAGATAGCATTCCAGCTTCGACTAAAAATGCGATGGAAAGGCTTGGAGTGAAGAAAGTTATAGGCATTGGTTTGGAAAACAATCCATTCAATGGTTATGAATTTGAAAATTATGGAATAGAAGAGAGCTATCAAAAAATAATGGAAATGAGCGGGAAAAATGTTGTTGTTTTCACGACAACGAGCCCATGGACATACTGGCTTACTGAAGAGCTCAAGCCTCACGGAGACAAAGAAAAAGCTTTGTATATTGGCCCAGCTGCTTACATGGCAGCTTTTCATGAAGTGCCAAGTTTGATTGTGGATGAGCATGAGCCATTGAGCAATTCTGCAAGCTGGATAACCG
>JAGGWA010000056.1 GCA_021157745.1 Thermoplasmata archaeon | reverse complement strand
TTGACTTGCCGTGGTCAATATGCCCTATCGTCACCAAATTAAGATGGGGTTTTTCGGCTGGCATTTTATCTCCTCCTGTATATAAATTCCGATATATATAATTATTTGCCTGTCTGCAATTGCATCTTCTGCATGTATTTAACTTTTCTCATTATCATTATTATTATGAATTGAATATCAGTATCTTTTTCTCATCGTTTCCAGCATTGCCTGCAAAGTCGTGTGCAATAACTTTTATTTTATGGAATCCAGCTATTTTTTCATCCCAAAGCCATGTATATGGAGGAACAAAACTCTCGTTCTTCATTATATCATCTATATAAAATGAAACATTTGATACGCCAACGTTATCAGTGGCTTTTGCTTCAATCATTATCTTTCCTATTGAAACTGTGAACAAAAAAGCCATTATTTTTCTGTTGCCTACATATAATGCTCTCTCCGGTCTTTCTATTGATATTTTAGGAGCTGTTGTGTCTGGAAGAATCGTGAATTTTCCAGAGGTTGCCTCTGCAGTATTGAAATCATCTGTTGCCGCAATCTTCACTTCATATTTGCCTTCATTTAATTGTGCAAAATCTGCCATGAAATAATCATTCTGGATGGCAAGACTCATTGGGAACCATTTTCCGCTCTCATTTTTTATTAAAACAAAAAATGTCATTTGATCATCATCGCCATCATAAGCAGACCATGTTATGTTGTATTTAGATGGCTCTATTTTCTCTCCTGCTTTGGGAGTCGATATCGATATCTGAGGCATATTTGGGCTTCTTGTTCTCGTCGCCAATATCTTCCCTGATGTTGCATTTAAAATATCTATTCTATGCAATCCATCTATCCATTCGAGTCTGAAAGCAAATACAGTTTCATCAACAGATTTTTCTCCGCCTGGATCCATAAAATTTACAAAGTTTATATTGAAGCCGGTTTCATTCAGCAACGCGCCATTTTTATCATATGCTTTTATTGAATATTCCCCGCTTTCCCCCCATTCTAAGTCTACATATCCTGCTTCCAGCTTATACCATGGATTTAGTTCTATGTTATCATCTTTATCAATAAAGCCAGATATGCCCAGAACCTGTGGGTCTCTTTTTTCTGTAAATCTCTTCAACAATGATTTGAAATTCGGCTTCTTAATCCATGAATCGCTGATTGGATGCGTGAACCACATCAGATCCTTTCTGTTGGCAATATCCTTCTTCTCATTCACCCAGTATCCATATGCATCGCTTTGTGTATCTGGGGGCTTATAGCAATCTATCAGTCCATATGTATGAGATATTTCATGCGCTGCTGTCTTGGTTTTTGTGCCCCAGTTCACCCACACTCCCTGTTTCATCTGCCCATTTGCTGGACCTGCAGAGGCTATTAAATAAGCAAGCCCATTTGTATTACCTGCTTTACTCAATACATTCGGATGAACCAATAGAACAATGCGATCCCATCCTCCAATGCCCATTGGAGGAGATGTTCCCCCTATCCAGGAAAACGCCAAAACTCTGCTCAATATAATGTCCTGTAATCTTGCGAGTTGAGCGTCTGTTAAACTGTTAAGTTGCGACATATTATTGACCTTTATTCCATCAATGGTGATATTCTGTTTTATATTGGCAAAATAATCTGTATCCACTCCCCATTCTTTCACCGGATATATCGCATTCCACCAGGGTTCGAGGGTGAATAGTCTCCATTCATCAAATTTTGTCATCTTCAATGGAGTGGATAAATCAGGCGGGAAATTTGGCCCATCTTTGAATGTGAATGGCAAAAACAGAACATTAAGTTTGTGTGTATGTGCCAGTTTTACTCTCACTGTAACAACCTGACATCTGCAATCAGCTGGTGGCGAAGCCCCGCAAGAGGGATACAGAATTATTCCGCCATCCATGTATTTTGGAGAATCTCCCCAGTCTGCCCACTGAAATGGAGTATCTGGTATTGGAGCGCTATATGAAAAGGTCATCTTTGTCTTGGCAGGAACAGTAACATTGGAAGATCTCCATATTTCCTCGCCACCTGGATATATCGACATTACAAATTGAAATGTTTTGTCTACGGAATAGTTATTATGAACTGTTATTTCGATTTTATTTCTATCATTGTAAGGATATCCAAATATGTATGTATTTTTTCCAGCCACCATATTCAAGCCAGCATTCCATACGCAGGGGCCGCCGCTCATGTCATCTCCATATATTGGGTCATCTGGATAAACAACTTGAACTGGCTGAAAGACTGCATCGATAAGCAAGCCTTCTTCAGGGTGGTAATAAACATGCCTTATAACAGGTGGATCTTGCTCGTTCCCGGCGGCGTCGCTGGCGAGCATCGTTATGTTGTTCAGTCCTTCATGCAATACAATCTCGATGTCGAATGGATAATATTTTAAAGATTCAAGAGACCATGTATTTTCTGTGCTTCCCCCTTCCCATTCATGTGTATATCCAAATTCTGTGATTCCGATGTTATCTCTCGCAATTCCTACTACATGAATTGCTGATTCATTGAAAATCTCTCCTTCTTCAGGAGCTTCTATGAATATTTCCGGTGGTTCATCATCAGATATATATGTAACATTTACAGAATCGGAGCCACTAATTCCATAAATGTTTGTGAATGTAACTGTTATCAGATTCCATCCTTCGTGCAGTCCAGTAATATTTATTGTGAAGTTTGCATAACTTGTTGTTTCAATATAAGATGAATTTGAATAATTTCCTCCTGTCCATTCCCAAGTCCATTCCCATTGATCCATTCCAGATTCATCATAAGCATATCCAGTAACGACGACATTTGACTCTGTTAAAACAGCTCCATCCTCTGGCTGTGTTATAACGACCGTTGGCTGCGCACCAGTATTCCAATTCCAAAAATTGGTTTTTTCCGCCTCATTTATTATTGTCATGCTACCTATAACTAGCACCACCACGCCCACCACAAACAATTTTCTCATTTCGCCTCCAATATGACCCTGCTGGGTAGGGTTCTTTTAAATTCCGCCCAGCTCGTATGCTAAAAGATAGCTTTTAGCAAGCTAAAAATGCATAGCTTATATATAAACATATTGAATCTCTCTTCACTTCATGCTTAAATTTAAATATGGTGTGTATATAACAAAGCATGCTTGAAGGGAAGTGCATAAGTTGCGGTCGTGGACTTGCAGAGGAAGGAAGCACACAATTTCCGTGTCCTGTATGTGGATATATAATAAAGAGGTGTAGGGTGTGCAGAGATAGAAGCGCAGAATATATTTGCCCGCAGTGCGGGTTCAGGGGGCCATAAAATGGGAGAAGTAATTATGAAAATAAAGGTTATGCCTGAGGATGCAGGCATGGATATAGAAAAGCTTAAAGAAGAGATAATGAAGGCAATACCAGATTATGCAAAAGTGAATAAAACAGAAATTGCACCAATAGCTTTTGGTTTGAAGGCTTTAATGCTTTATGTTACGATGCCTGACCAGAGCCCGGATGAGCTAATGGATAAAATAAATGCCATCGAAGGTGTAGGCAACGCAACCATAGATGAATTAAGTCTGCTTTAAAGCAAATCCAGACTCCATTTGAGTATAGCCATTTGAGCCCACATTCTATTTTCAGCTTCATCGAATATAACAGATTGCTTTCCGTGGGCTACACTTTTTGTAACTTCATAGCCATAGTATGCTGGCAAACAATGCATGAATATTGCATCTGGTTTTGCCCTCGCCATTATGTTTTCATCGACGGTATATCCTTTAAAGGCTCTCAGCCTTTCTTCTTTCTCAGCTTCATCTCCCATTGAAACCCATGTGTCTGTTACGATAACATCTGCATCCTTTCCAGCATTTTCATTCATTTCCATTATGCTTATTTTTCCTCCAATTCTTTCCGCCATTTCAATGTAATGGCGACTAGGCCAGTATTTTTTAGGAGCAACAATTTCCATTTCCATGTTGAAAATAGCGGAAGCAAGCATCAATGAATGAGCCATGTTGTTGTCGCCATCTCCAAAATATGACATCTTTAAGCCATGCAATTTCCCTTTCTTTTCTTTTATTGTCATGAAATCAGCTATGACTTGGCACGGGTGCTCCTCGTCGTCGAGCCCATTTATTACAGGCACACTTGCATTTTCAGCAAGCTCAACCATGTTTTTATGGCTATATGCCCTGTACATTATGACATCAACGTATCTGGAAAGAACTTTTGCCGTGTCTTCTATCGTTTCCCCTCTTCCAAGCTGTATGTCATTTTTGCTGAGAAATATTGCATAGCCTCCAAGCTTCTGCATCGCCGTTTCAAAAGAAACTCTTGTCCTTGTAGAGCTTTTTTCGAAAATCATCGCAAGAACTTTATCCTTCAAAACCTTTTCGTATCCATGGCTTTTCATTGCTATTGCATCATCTATTATTTTCTCAAAATCTTTCTCGGCATCCAATATTGAAAGCAGGTGCTTCATGAAAGGAATGCATGCATTGCTCTTATATTTTATGGAAGGGATAAAATTTTATTTTTCGCCATGTTTACAATCATGAAATTGCTCGCACTGATGGCTTTCATCATCATCGCAAATCCTTTTCTTTCAATAAATCCTGAAAAAGGAGACGAAAAGAAATACATGAGGGAGTGGTGGAATATCGATGCCTTTTTCAACTGTGGAAAAAATTTCAGCGTGACAGCATCTTTTGAATACGAGCGGGAAACGCCAGCCGCCAACCTCTTCCTTACAATATTTGACCATGATTCCAACAAGGTTTATGATCTTGGAGCATATGAAGAGAGCATAGACAAGCTTATCGTTGAAAAAAATGTTGTGAGATATGAGGACTGCTGGATTAAGATTGGCAATGTATATGAAGCTTATTTTGAAAGAAAGGGTGTGGAGCTATATATAAAACTTGAAGCAATGGCGCCAATGCAAAAAATCGCTGCCGGTATAGCGAGCAATCTTCCTTTTGGCTTTGGCTACTACAATTATACTTTCATTTCAAAATGCATGGCAAGTGGATGGATAAAAATTGATGGAAGCAAATCAAATTTTACTGGAATTGGTTACTATGAACATGTGTATGGAAACTGGAGTTATAACAAGCCCATGAGATTTTTCTCAGGCAATGTTTTGAAAGATTACATGGCATTGTACAAATGGTGGAGAGAGAACATGAGCATTGATTTTAAAAATTTTACAATATGGACGAACAATCCTTTTGGCTATGACTGGAGCTGGGGCTTCTTTGATAATGGCTACACTCTTTTCTTTGGAAACATCCCATTCTGGATAAAGAATGTTCCAATGGGCATAATTTATTTGTATGATGGAAAAAAATATCATGAGTTTAAGCTAATAAGCTATGAATATATGGAGGGCAAATATTACAATGGTTCTTTCTTTCCAACGAAATTTAGAATAAAAGCAATAGATGGGGGAGGCAACACTCTTGTTTTAAATTTTGAAATGAAATACAAGCCACATATATATGAAGATAGACTTTCTTCCCATTACTGGAAAAATCTCATTTTATATGAATGCCCCGGCACAATATATGGATGGCTAAATGGAAGTAAAAGCATAGCTTTAAATGGCAAAGGAGAAATTGAAATAGAAAGGCAAAACAGCATATTCGACTACGCTCTGCTTTCCATTTCCTTAAAATTCCCATATCCTTTTGGAATAGAGCTATATTTCCTTTCGTACCTTTTAAAGCTCTCTCTTTCCATGCAATTGTATCTTGCTCCCCCTTCCTTCAATTTTTCTTTTTCTAAAATAGGATAGAGTAAAGCTTATGGCGAGGGTGATAAAAATTAAAACAATCGTCGCTTTCTTTGCCATGCCCTTACTGAAAAAAATATAAAAGGAGTTGGAGAGCGAAAGAAGAATAGAAAATTTCAGGGCGGCGCCACTCTCGAGATAAAAAATTGATTTTTTGTAATCCCATTCATTTACAGCCATGAAAGCCCCGCTGTATGGAAGTACAGGAGCAATATTGTTGAGGAATAAAATTCTTTCATCGCCGAGCAAAAGCATACTGCTGTATTTTTTCATTATTTCTTTTATGAAGTTTGGTATCCTCGCTTTCTTAGCCAGAATGTAAAGCAAGCTGTTTCCGCAGA